>NZ_JBHXTO010000006.1:0-153813 GCF_042677425.1 Streptomyces sp. NPDC127119
CCTACGCGGGGTCCCCCCTCAACGGGGGGCGTTTGGTGCGTTTCTGTCGGGGGCTGGGGCACGCGTTCGCGGGTGCGGGCCAGTCTGGGGGCCCCCACCGGCTCCGGTGGATCGGGACGCGTCAGCGGTTGATCTCCTTGATCTTCAGCATGCGCGTGATGACCTTGTCGAGCTCGTCGTCCTCGAAGACCTTCTTCCAGTCGTCGCGCACGATGGACTCACGGCCGTAGTCCATGGCGATCAGGCAGGCGTCCGAGAACGGGTTGGAGCCCTTGAGGGTGTTCGCCAGGGCGACCTGGGTGTGGCCCAGGAGCATCGCGCGGGCCGCCTTCTCCGGTACGCCGACGGTGTGGACCGTCTCGTGCAGCGCCTCGGTGAGGAGGGCGCCGACCATGCAGGCGATCGTCTCGACGAGCGTCGGCTCCAGGACGGCGAGCTGCTTGACGGTGACCCAGTGGACGTCGACCACGGGCGCGTACATCACGCGGATGACCGAGTCGGCCAGCTCCTGCTTGGCCTCGTCGCCACCCTCGTAGGCGGCGACGACCTCCTGCGGGGCGGCGATGCCACCGAAGGTGTCCTGCCACTCCTCCTTGGTGGTGCGCTCCAGGAACACCGACGGGTGGCAGGGGTGGGCACACGCGTAGTGGATGTCGTCGCGGTTGAACAGCAGTCCGGCGTAGGCGGCGGCAGGGTCGAGCGTGAGCACGACCGTGTCCGGCTTCATCAGCGGGACGAGTTCCTCGGAGACCTTGCCGAGGACGACGTCCGGGACGGCGAGGATGACCACGTCGGCCTCGGCGACGGCGTCGGCGGACTCGGTCAGTTCACGGCCGAGGTCGCGGATCAGCTCCTGGCCCTTGGGCGAGGCCTCGCTGAAGAGCACCCGGAAGTCGCTCTCGACCAGGTTGTTGGAGACTCGCTGGCCCATCTTGCCGGCGGCCCCGATGACGGCGACGGTCTTGACGTCTGCCTGGGTCTGGATCTCGGTGGCCATCACTTGCTCCTCAGAAGGGTGTTGATGCTGTGCTGTGTCCACTGGTCTTCGAGCCGGGCGGTGGCGTCGAAGCCCTCGTCCTGCCACGGGAGCCAGTGCTCCACGATCTGGTTGATGCGGTCCGCGTCCGGCCGGGCGGCCCGTACGGCGGCGATCATCGCGTCGTAGTCCAGGAGGCCTTCGCCGAGGGGGCAGCCGGCGTAGGTGAAGCCGACCCAGCCGTCCCTGCGGGTGAAGGCGAAGTCCTTGACGTGGATGTTGACCACGTGCGGCGCGGTGGCGGTCACGACGTCCACCGGGCGTTCCAGGCGGGCGACGCTGTTGCCCGGGTCGAGGACGACTCCGAGCCGCTCGCTGTCGACCCCGCGTACGACAGCCAGCAGGTCGTCGGTCGACACCTGCTCGTAGGTCTCCAGGCCGACGGTCACACCGGCGTCCTCGTAGGAGGGCACCGCCTCCTTGAGGAGGGAGACCGCCTCGGTGGTGTCCGGTCGGTGGTCGACCGTGTTGAGCATGGAGCGGACCAGGGTGACGTCCAACTGCCGTGCCATGTCGAGGTACTTGAGCAGATGGGCGGGGCGGACGCCGCGGGTGCCGAGTTCCAGGCGCAGCCCGAGTTCGTCGGCCGTGGCGCGTACGTCGGCCAGCTGTGCGGAGTTGTACGACTCGATGGGTGCGTAGTCGCAGATCTGGAAGACCTGGCCGCCCAGTGAGGCGGTGTCGCGCAGCATCTCGGTGAGCGTCATCGGCCGGGGTGCCCGGTCGGAGAAGCGCCAGAAGTACGCGTACGTGCTGATGCCGTAGGCCATCACGCCACCGCCGCGTCGGCCGGGGCGCTGATCTCGTCGAGGATCGCGCGGACGTTGTCCGGGTCGTGGGCGAAGCGGCCGAGGAAGAGGCCGTCCGCCGCTCCCGCGAGGCGGGTGAGCAGGCCGGGGCCCGCGCTGCCGCCGTAGATGACCTGTGAACCGGCGTGCCGGGGGCGGGTGTTCAGCCACTCCCGCAGGGCAGTGCACACGGTGGCGATGTGTTCGGCGGAGGCGGGTTCCGGTGCGCCGATGGCCCACTGGGGCTCGTAGGCGAGGACGACCGTGCCGGCCAGGCCGTGGAGGAGGCGGGCGGCCTCGGCGACCGTGCGTTCGGCCGCCTCCTGGGGTGTCCCCCGGTCGCGTTCGCCGATGCACAGCACGGGGGTGAGGCCGTTGCGCAGCGCGGCGGCCGTCTTGGCCGCGACGACCGTGTCACCCTCGCCGTACAGGCGGCGGCGCTCGGCGTGGCCGACCTCGGCGTAGCGGCAGCCGATCTCCTTGAGGAGAGGGCCGCCGACCTCTCCGGTGTACGGTCCGGTGTCCTCGGTGGCGATGTCCTGGGCGCCGAGGGCGATGCCGGAGGGCGCGAGGATTCCGGCGGCCGGGATCAGCGTCGGGAAGGCCGGCAGGACGAAGAGGCGGGCCTCGCCGGAGGTCACGGCGGGGTGCTCGTCGGCCAGGGTGGCGATCTTCCGGGCCCAGTTGAGCGTCTGGTGGTGGCCGAAGTACATCTTCAGACTCACCCCCAGCAGCAGGGGCGGCCGGGTGGGGGCGGGCATCAGGCCGCCGCCCCGGCCTCGGAGTCCTCGGACGCGTCCTCGTAGTCGCTCATGAGCTGGACCTTCGCCGCGGACGCGGACGTCTCGTCGAAGCGGTAGGTGAGCCATTCGGCGGCGAGGCGGCGGGCGAGTTCGATACCGACGACGCGCTGGCCGAAGGTCAGGATCTGCGCGTTGTTGGAGAGGACGGCCCGCTCGACGGAGAAGGAGTCGTGGGCGGTGACGGCGCGGATGCCCTTGACCTTGTTGGCCGCGATGGCGACGCCGAGGCCGGTGCCGCACACCAGGAGGGCGCGGTCGGCCTCGCCGCGGGCCACCATCTCGGCGGCGGCGATGGCGACCTTGGGGTAGGCGGTGTGGCCGTCGGCGTCGACGCCGACATCGGTGACCTCGGCGACCAGCGAACTGCCCAGCAGGTCCTGCTTGAGGGCTTCCTTGTACTGGTGGCCTGCGTCGTCGGATCCGACGACGATACGGAGCTTGTCGGTCATGGCGGCTTTTCCTCAGTGCTGGTCGAGCGGGTGGTCGGGCAGGACGCCGTGTACGGCGCGGGTGATGAGGGCGAGCGAGTGGGCGCCCGCGTCGGCGGTGCCCAGGGACTTCTCGGCGTGCGGCCGGGCGCGGCCCTTGCGGGGCAGCAGGTCGGCGGTGGCGGCTGCCGCCTTCTCGGCGGTGACGGCGGCGCGCTGCCAGGACTCGGTGAGCGGCAGGCCCTCCCCCGCGGCCTCGGCGAGCGTGTCGGCGAAGGGCACGAGGACGTCGACCATCGTCTTGTCGCCGACCTCGGCGCCGCCCAGGCGGCGTACGGCGTCGGAGGCGTCGGAGACTCCCCGGGCGACCTCGGTCGCGGTCGGGGCGTCCTGGTCGCCGAGGCGCGTACCGAGGGAGCGCAGGATGGTGCCCCACAGGGCGCCGGAGGTGCCGCCGGCCTTGTCGGCCCAGGCGTCTCCGGCGTGGATGAGAACGGTTCCGGCGCCGGCGCCCAGGTCGTGGGCGCGAACTGCCGCCTCCAGAGCGGCTGTTGTACCGCGTTGCATGCCGATGCCGTGGTCGCCGTCGCCGGCCACCGCGTCGATGCGGCCGAGTTCGTCGGCGTGTGTGTCGACGATGTCGGCGACGGCGTTCAGGGCCGCGAGGACATGGGCGGCCGAGGCGCGGGACTCCTCGGTGGCGTCCGGGACGCGGGTGTCGTCGGTGTCCTCGACGTACGGCGCCGCCGCCTCGGCCGCCGGCTCCTGTGCGAGGGGGGCGCCCTTGCGGTAGGCCGGGGTGTCGGCCGGAGCGCGCCACAACTGCTCGAGCCGGTCGTCGAGCCAGGTCAGCGTGAGGGACACACCGGCCATGTCGAAGCTGGTGACGAGTTCGCCGACCTCCGGGTCGACGATGTCCACGCCCGCGTCGCCGAGCAGGGCGGCGACCTTGCGGTAGACGACGAACAGTTCCTCGTACTTGACCGAGCCCAGGCCGTTGAGTATCACGGCGGCGCGCTGTCCTGCGGGTGTGTCGACGCCCTCGGGGAGTTCCTTGAGGAGGGCGGTGACCATGAGCCGTGCCGCCTCGTCGGCGGTCGGCAGGGACTCCTCGCCGATGCCGGGTTCCCCGTGGATGCCGAGGCCGACGGCCATCCGGGCCTCGGGGACGGTGAACAGGGGGTGGTCGGCGCCGGGCAGGGTGCAGCCGGAGAAGGCGATGCCGAAGGAGCGGGTGCGGGCGTTGGCGTGTTCGGCCGTGCGCAGCACCTCGTCCAGCGGCAGGCCCTCCTCAGCCGCGGCGGACGCCGCCTTGAAGACGGGCAGGTCGCCGGCGATGCCGCGGCGCTTGGCGGACTCCTCCGGCGCGGCGGAGGAGATGTCGTCGGTGACGGCGAAGGTACGGGCCTCGATGCCGTCGCCGGCCAGGCGTTCGGCGGCCTGTCCGAAGTGGAGGACGTCGCCCGCGTAGTTGCCGTACATCAACAGGACGCCCGCGCCGCCATCGGCGGACCGTGCCACGGAGCGGATCTGCTGGGCGGAGGGCGAGGCGAAGACGTTGCCCACGGCGGCGCCGTGCGCGAGGCCCCGGCCGACCAGTCCCGAGAAGGCGGGGTAGTGGCCCGATCCGCCGCCGACGACGACGGCGACCTGCCCTGCGGGGGTCCCGGCGGCGCGGACGACACCTCCGGTGACGGGGCGCACCCAGCCGCGGTGGGCGGCGGCGAAGCCTTCGAGGGCCTCGTCGGCGAAGGCCGCGGGGTCGTTGAAGAGCCGGGTCATCGGAGGGCCTCCATGGGCTTGTTCTCTGCTGCGGGGGCCGGTTCCGCGGTGCCGCCCCGGGCGGAGAGCCGGATCATCAGGACCGCGGACAGGAGCATGAAGAAGCCGACCAGGTAGAGCGGCACGTAGTAGTCGCCGGTCCAGTCCTTGAGCCAGCCGGTGATGTAGCTGGACGCGAATCCGGCGACGTTGCCCGCGGTGTTGATCAGGGCGATACCGGCGGCTGCCGCGGCTCCGGTCAGGAAGCGGGAGGGTACGGACCAGAAGACGGGCAGGGCCGCGAAGATGGAACACGCGGTCACGGTGATCACCGCGACCGTGGCGGCCGGGGAGCCCATGTAGAGGGCGAGCGGGATGCTGACACCGCCGACGACGGCGGGTCCGGCCACATGCCAGACGCGGGTGCCGTGCTTGGTGGCGTGGCGTGTCCAGAAGAAGAGGACGATCGCGGCGGGCAGGTACGGGATCGCGGTGATCCAGGCCTTGTCCATCACGCTGAACGTGGTGTCGTACTGCTCCTGGAAGCCGTCGATGATCGTCGGCAGGAAGAAGGCCAGGGCGTACAGGCCGTAGACGAAGCCGAAGTAGACCATCGCCAGAACCCAGACACGGCCGTTGGTGAAGGCCTTCTTGAGGTCTCCCTTGGCGTGCTTGTCGTCCTGGCCGGTCTTCTGCGCGTTCTCCGCGGCGAGCTCCTCGGTCAGCCAGTCGCGCTCGGCGGGCGTGAGCCACTTCGCGTCGGCGGGCTTGTCGATGAGGTAGAACCACGCGATGACGCCCAGGAGGATGGCGGGCACCGACACGAACAGGAACATCACGCGCCAGCCCTCAAGGCCGAACAGTCCGTGGTGTCCGATGAGCCAGCCCGCCAGCGGGGCGCCGAGGACGGTGGTCAGCGGCTGCGCCAGGTAGAAGAGCCCGAGGATCTTGGTGCGGTGCCGTGAGGGCACCCACTGGCTGAGGAAGAGGATCGCTCCGGGGAAGAAGCCCGCTTCCGCCACACCGAGCAGGAACCGCAGGGTGTAGAGCTGGCCCGTGCTGTCCACCCAGGTGAACAGGAGGGAGACGATGCCCCAGGTCACCATGATCCGGGCCAGCCAGCGGCGGGCACCGAAGCGGTGCAGGGCCATGTTGCTGGGGACCTCGAGCACGATGTAACCGAGGAAGAAGATCCCGGACGCGAAGCCGAACTGGGCGGCGGTGAGCGCCAGGTCCTGGCCCATGCCGTTCGGCTCGGCGAATGAAACGGCTGTGCGGTCCAGGTAGTTCACGAAGAACATCAGTGCCACGAACGGCACGAGGCGGACTGAGACCTTCTTGATGGCAGTTCTTTCGACTGCCGCGGATGGCGTGTCGGCAACCATGGCGACTCCTCGGCTCGCCCGGACAGCTCCGTCCGGGGTGGGTCAGGCCGGACGGCTCGCCGCAGGGGCGGCCGACCGGAACGGTTTCACGCTATGCCGACTCCTCAAATTGGTCACCAATTTACCAATGTGAGGACGGTCTCATCTTCGACCCTCTCGCAACTCTTGACAAACCCGTCCTTCGGCACGGCTGGATCGCTGAAGAACCGGCTGGTCAGCCCCTTGGGCGTCGGATCTGGTTGACTGGTGACCGTGACCAGTCAGCCCGACGAACAGACCTCCGGGGCCGCCCCCGACCTCGCCCAACTCCTGCGCCCCGTGGTGCGCGAGTCCTCCGTCAGCGAGGTCGCCAAGCGGCTCCTCGACCACCTGTCGGCGGGGGACATCAAGCCCGGTACGCGCCTGCCCGCCGAGCGCCAGCTCGCCGAGGCGCTCGGCGTCGCCCGCTCCAGCGTCCGCGGCGCGCTGTCCGCGCTGGACGTGCTCGGCATCATCGAGATCCGGCCCGGCTCGGGCTCGTACGTGCGCGAGGGCACATCGGAGTTCCTGCCCCGGGCGATCAACTGGGGACTGATGCTGGGGCAGCGGCGTACGCAGGACCTGGTGGAGGTGCGTACGTATCTGGAGGCGGTGTCGGCCCGGCTGGCGGCGGAGCGCGCCACGGACGAGGACCTGGCGCGCCTGGAGGGGCATCTTCAGCACATGCGGGCGGCCGGGGGTGACGCCAAGGCCTTCATCGACGCCGACATCGACTTCCACCTGGAGCTGGCCCGCATCGCACGCAACAGTGTGCTGAGCGACATCCTGCACAGCATCCGGGCGCTGCTCCAGGTGTGGATGGAACGGGTCAGCGACATCGAGGGCACGGTCAGCGGCACGTTGTGTGAGCATGACGCGGTGCTGCAGGCGTTGCGGGCACGGGACCCCGAGGCGGCGGATCGGGCGATGGCCGACCACATGGTGATGGCCAGCCGCAGGCTACGGGAGTCCGTGGACGCGGAGACCTCGTAACCGGCTGGGCCCCGATCGCAGCCGCGGCAAAGGACTGCGCGGTTCCCCGCGCCCCCGGGACGGCGCTGTTCGCCTCGGACCGGTGTGGTTTTGGACAGGGGGGTCGGGTGGGGGGTTACAGGTGCGACGGGTGTGGCGTGGTCCCTCCGCCATGGTGAGGAGGCTGTCAGCGGCCTGTTCGACCGGCTGGCCGCAAAGGCGCCGAATGCGGGTTCCGACTGCGCAACGCCTTTGACCTGTCTGTGACTTGGCTGTTCCTGCTCTTTGCCGAGCAGGTACGTCACGGGCATATTCCTGGAACGACGTTGATCCACTGGGGATGGCGCGCGGGCCGGGGGTTGTGGCTGTGGCGGATCTGTTTTCCGGGTTGCTCGAGGGCGTGTCCGAGGCCGTTCCGGAGACGACGAGCTTCCAGGGAAATCACGTACTGGAACTCGCGGTGAGTGACGACGCGTGGCGGCAGGACTTCGGCGTGACCTACAAGCTGGAACGCCGTATGGACGTCGCCCCGGGAACGTTTCGGGTCGTCCTGGAGGGCGGGGTGCCCATGTCGTCCCTGACCTGCACGGTGTCGACGGAGGACCAGGGGAGGCTCGTGGACCTCTCCTGGACGTCCGGGGGCCCGGTGACCGCCGTGGCCGGGCAGCTCTCCCGGTTCGGCGAGCAGGTGCTGCACGTCCGCGTCGGCGTCGCCGACATCGACACCGTGGACTTCCACCTGGATCTGAGGGGCATCCAGGAAGGCGCGTCGAACGGCTGGCAACTGGCCTTCTTCTGCGGGACGATGCCTCCCCCGGCCACCGCGAACAACGAACAGTGGCCGCACGGCGCCAGGGGGCGGGCGTTCGCCGTCGGCTACCGGGATCCCGTCACGGGAAGGATCACGCCGCCGTTCCGGAGCATCCCGGCCCTCCTGTCGGGCACGCGGGTGCGGCAGGCGTTCCTGGACCTGAGGGACCAGGGCCGGCGTTCTCCGCAAGTGTTCCCACTGCTGGACGTGCCGACCGACGCCGAGTCCGTGAACGCGTTCCGGGAGGCGCTGGGGAGCGTCGACGCCGATGCCGTGGTGGCGGAGATGCACGAGGGCCGTCAGCTCACCGCCACACGAACGGGCGGCGGGGCCTACACGTTCCGTTTCGTCTCCGACGCCCGCTACACCGGGCCGCGCCTGCTGCTGGTGGAGACGTACCGGCTCACCTCCGTCCCGCTGCGCTACGGTCCCGGGCGGGTGATCAAGACGTTCACGCTCCTGCCGGGAGAGCGGACGACGATGCGGGTGAGTTCGTACAAGCGCTCCTCCCAGAGCATCCAGTCGACGTCGTCGGTGCTGGACTCCACCAGCGACGAGAGCGAGCGGGAGTTCGAGACGGCCGTCACCGCCGAGCAGGGCAATGCGAACGAGTCGGCCAAGAGCTTCGAGTACAACGCGCAGGCCTCCGCCTCGGCCTCGGGGACGTGGGGCTGGGGCAGCGCGAGCGCCTCGGTCAGCGGGGGCGTCGCCGGCAGCAACACCTCGGCGCGCCAGGAGTTCGCGAAGAACCTCACCAGCGCGGTCGGGAAGAACGCCGCGAAGGCCTCCGCGCGCCGCGAGGTGACCGTGGACACCAGCATGGACATGAAGCTGGAGGAGGGAGAGGAGTCCGCGGTGGAGCGGACCATCGAGAACATCAACACCAGCCGCACCCTCAATTTCCTCTTCCGCCAGATGAACCAGGAGTACGCGGCAGTCCTCCACCTGGTCGACGTGCGCGTCGCCTTCTTCAGCGGATACAGCGAATCGAAGGAGGAAGTGCCCCTCGCCGAAATGCAGTCACTCCTGAAGCGCGTCCTGAGACAGGACCAGATCCCCGCGGTGCAGCAGCAGATCCTCGACCTCGTCGCGGGATCCCGCGACCTGACCGGCGCCACACATCCGGGCTTCGTGCGCACCACGGCCCCGGACGGAACGGAACTCGCCCCGGCCGTGGATCCCACCTACACCACCGCCTACACGACACCGGACGGCCGCACCATCAATCTGCCCGGCATCATCACCGCCGCCGAGCACCACGTCATGCGCACCGACGGGATCACCGTCGACGCCTTCCTCGGTGAAGGCCAGGGCCTCGACACGTACTCGACCGGGCTCCAGGAGCAGTCCCTGCGCGCCCAGGCCGCCGACAACCTTCTGAAGGAACGTGAGGCCGAGCGCCTGCAGATAGCGCTGGAGATAGCCCGCGACGGCGACGTGAAACGCGCCGAGACCTTCCGGACCCTGTTCATGCCCACCCAGATCGTCAACCAGATCGACCACGCCGCGGTCAACACCGGCGGGCGCACGCATACGGACGGGACAGGGCGGGACCGATGACCGAGTCCGCGCCGGAGAGCGAACCGCAGACGTCGGACGAGCCGACGCAGCCTCCGGTTCTGGAGGAGAAGTCTTTGGTCAAGGAGGAACAGGTACTGCAGAAGACAGCGCTCGACCCGGGCAAGAAGTCCGTCCTTTCCTCCTCGCTGGTCAAAACGGCGAAGGCGAAGCGAATGCCGGGGCTGGTGGACGAGCAAGGGAAGAAGCTGGATTTCCAGCGGGCCCCGTCACTGTTCGACACATGGGTGAAAGAGGGGTACATAAAGCTGCCGAACCAGGATCCCGTCACTCGGACTGCTTGGCGCGGTCTCTTCGTGAAGGTGGCTTCGGCGGCGGCCTTGAGCACGAGCAAGACGTACGAACGCGCGGACGTCATCATGGCCTTCGGAATCCTTCTGGACGAAGCCGACAAGCGTGAGACGAACAACAGGAAGACCTACGAGTGGCTGACCACCAAGCTGACCGCGGACGCACAACTGCGCTCGGAGATCGAGTCACTTGCGGAGAAGGTCCTGCAGCAGATGGGGAAAGACGGTACGGGGACCATCGTGGAGGCCAAGCTGCCGATCTTCCGTGGCACGTCTCCCTTTCAGGCCGAGAAGATCTACACGCAGAAATCCATGGGCGGTGAGGTCGCGAACCCTGGTCGCACACAACGGCCTTCGGAGGCGGAAGCCGTCAACCAGACCGGCCTCAACGACAAGAAGGCACAGCACGGAACCATCGAGGAGTGGTCCTTGGCTCCACAGTGGGGATTCGCCACCGGGGGGTTCATGATGGCCGCGCTTGTGAATATCGACCACGTGCGAATCCCCAAGCCAGGACCCAGTCGGCTGCGCGGAGAAAGGGGCGTGACCGGCTACGGGGACCTGCCGGTGGAACCGATCGTCCTCGCGAAGGGGAGAGACTCGGTCACGCCTTCGGTACAGGCGAAGATCGATGACATCGGAAAGCGGGAGGAAATCGCCAAGGCTCTCGATCGGGCGCTCGGTGGGCGTCCGCCCAGCGACTGACGGCCGCCGTACGTCTCCTACCGGCCGACCCGCCGCTCACCCGGCTCCATACCCGGCCGCTCACGGAAGAAGGCGGCGTTCCTTCGCCACGGACACCGCGCCCGCCCGTGTGTCGACGCCGAGCTTGTCGTAGATGCGGCCCAGGTGCGTCTTCACCGTCGCCTCGCTGATGAACAGCGCACGGGCGATGTCCCGGTTGCCGAGCCCCTGGGCGAGCTGCCCGAGGATGTCCCGTTCACGCCCGGTCAGCGCGGGCGGCGGTGTGCGCAGATTGGCCATGACCCGGCTGGCCACGGGCGGCGACAGCGTCGTACGCCCCTGCGCCGCCGCACGGATCGCGGCGAACAGTTCCTCCGGCCGCTCGGCCTTCAGCAGATACCCCGTCGCGCCGGCCTCGATCGCCCGCGTGATGTCAGCGTCGGTGTCGTACGTGGTCAGCACGAGGACGTGCGGGGCGGCGGGCCCGCCGGTCAGCCGGCGGGTCGTCGCCACGCCGTCCATGCCCTCGCCGAGCTGGAGATCCATCAACACCACGTCGGGGCTCAGCCGCGCGGCCAGGGCGAGCGCCTCCTCCCCGGTGCCCGCCTGGCCCACCACCTCGATGTCGGGTTCGCTGTCGAGCAGCGCGAGCAGCCCGGCGCGTACGACGGCGTGGTCGTCGCAGACCAGGAGGCGTACGGGCAGGTCGGTCATCGCGGCGTCTCCTCGGTGTGCGGGGCGACCGGGACGGTGGCGGTCAGTACGGCGCCCTCCCCCGGCGTGGACTCGATCGTCAGCGTGCCACCGAGCTGCCGTACCCGGGCCCGCATCGCCCGGATCCCGTGTCCGCGCTCGCCGGACGGAGCATCGGTGACGGCGGCGGGGTCGAACCCGCGCCCGTTGTCGGCGACGTCCAGGACCACCTGGTCGTCGAGCCGGGTGAGCGTGAGCGCGGTGGCCGTGGCGCCCGAGTGCTCCCGGACGTTGGCGAGCGCGCCCTGGGCGATCCGCAGGAGCGCGGACTGCGCGCGGTCGGGCAACGGAACCGCACGGCCGCCACCATCACCATCACGGTCACGGTCATCGTCACCGTCGATGTGGACGCGGACGCTCAGCCCGGCATCCGACTCGCGCGCCGCGAGCGTGCGCAGCGCGGCTTCGAGGCCGCCGCCCCTGGCGAGGTCGGCCGGCGCGAGGTCGTGCACGAAACGGCGCGCCTCGGCGAGGTTGTGCTCGGTGACGGACGTGGCGGTACGGACGTGCTCACGGGCCTTCGCCGGGTCGGCGTCCCAGGTCCGCAGCGCGGCCTGGAGCAGCATCTGCTGACTGGACAGCCCCTGGGCGAGGGTGTCGTGGATCTCCATGGACAGCCGCTGGCGCTCGGCGAGGACACCCTCACGGCGCTCGGTGGCCGCCAGTTCCCGGCGCGTGCCGACCAGGTCGTCGATGAGCGCGCGCTGCCGGGCCGCCTGCCGCCGCATGTGCGCGAAGACCGCGGTGGCGAGGGTGGCGACGGCCACGGGCCCGACGACCAGGTCGAGGCTGAACCGCGGCGCCAGCGCGAGCTGCGCGGAGACGACGAGGAGCGTGAGGAACGCGACGAGGAGGTACGCGGCGACGGGCGGCAGGGCGCGCAGCGCTGCGTAGAACAGCGGCACCGCCACCCACGCGAAACTCGGCGCGCCGACGACGAGCACCGCCCAGGTGGCGACGACCGCCCCCAGCCGGATCAGCCGTGGCGCGGGGGGCCATGAGCCCCGGCCGTGCGACGGAGATGCCCCGCGGGGTGCTTCGTCGGTCAGGACCGTGTCGATCGCGTAGAGGACCGCCAGTACGACGGCCAGACCGATCACCCAGGGAGCGCGCGGCTCCTCGGCGTGGCGCTGGACGAACCGGGTCAGGGAGGTCGCCAGCAGCACGAAGAAGACGACATGCATGACCAGGGCCAGCCGGCGCTCGTCCGGATCGCCGGCGGGAACCGCCTCGCCAGGATGCGGCCCCGGGGGCGAACCGCTCTGATCGGACCGCACGTGAGCCTCCTGATCTGCTCCTGAACTGGGTAAACACCTCCATTGTTGCCCAACGGGACGGTCCGGGGGTCAACCGATCGGTGGATGCCCGTGTCGGCCGTTCCGCGCGCCGCGTGCAGCCGATGCACCGACCGTCGGGCGCCGTGCCCGGCCCCACGATGGATGACGGAGAAGGACGGCCCGCCGCACAGCAGGGGCAGCCACCTCCACTCCCTACACATCCATCCGCACACCTTGAGGAATGGGCAGCCATGAAGCACGTCAAGAAGGTCTCCCGCCGTACCCGCGTCGTCACCGGCGGCGCCCTCGTCGCCGCCGTCACCCTCGGCGGCATCGGCGCCTGGTCGGCGAGCGCCACTTCGTCGGTGCCCGCCGCCCAGGCAGCGGTGAAGGCCGACGCCTCGAACAAGAACCTGACGCAGTCCACCCGCCTGACGGTCGACGCCGCGAGCCGGGCCGCGCAGGCGGCGCTCGACGCGGCGCGCAAGGACAACCAGCGCGTCTCCGTCGCCGTCGTCGACCGCGACGGCAACACCGTGGTGACCCTGCGCGGCGACGGCGCAGGACCGCAGTCGTACGAGTCCGCCGTGAAGAAGGCGTACACGGCGGTGTCGTGGAACGCGCCGACGTCCGAGCTGGTCAAGCGCCTGGAGCAGGCCCCGAACCTCAAGGACATCCCGGGCACGCTGTTCCTCGCGGGCGGAGCGCCGGTCACCGCGAAGGGTGCGCCGATCGCGGGCGTCGGCGTGGCGGGCGCACCCTCGGGCGACCTCGACGAGAAGTACGCCCGGGCCGGGGTCACAGCACTGGACAAGTAGGTTCCGGGCTGCCCGTGGGATCCTGACCGCCGGTTGGTTTCCGGCGGCCCCAAATCCACTCGTCCGCCCGGCCGTCGACCGGCTACCGTGCTCGCGTGATGACCGCCGACGACGTACTGTCCGTGCTCGCCGTGCTGCGTGAGGAAGCCGTCGACGTCTGGGTGGGCGGGGGCTGGGGCATCGACGCTCTCGTCGGGGAAGAGACTCGTGAGCACCGCGACCTGGACCTGATGCACCGCGAGGACCAGGAGCAGGCGGTCGTGACGGCCCTCTCGGCGGCCGGGTTCACCGAGACGCTCGACTGGCGTCCCGTGCGGTTCGTGGTCACGGACCCGCACGGTCGCGAGATCGATCTGCACCCGCTGGTCTTCGCGGCGGACGGGTCCGCGGTGCAGGCCTCCCTGGACCCGCACCGCCCGTTCGCCTATCCCGCCCGGTGCTTCGTCAGCGGCACGATCCGGGGGACGACCGTCCCGTGTCTGTCGGTCGAGCAGCAGGTCTGCTTCCACCAGGGGTACGAGCCGGCCGACCGCGACCGTCACGACATGGCTCAGCTACGGCGGGCCTTCGGCGTCGCCACCCACTTCTGACCCGCCGCCGGCCCGGGGTGCCGTCAACTCCGCAGCCACACCGCCGTGTCGGAGGGCAGTCTGCCGTCGGCGTCCAGTGGCCCGCTGGAGAGAAGCACGTCCGTATGGTCGGGCAGGGCGGCCGGGCCGTCGGCGAGATTCACCACGCAGATGAGGTCCGGGGAACGGCGGAAGGTGAGGACGCCGTCGTCGGAGGGCAGCCATCCAAGGGGGCCGTCGCCGAGGGCCGGGTCGGCGCGGCGCAGTTCCAGTGCGGCGCGGTAGAGGCTGAGCATGGAGTGGGGGTCGTCCGCCTGCTGGTCGGCGGCGTAGGTGGCCCAGCCCTCGGGCTGCGGCAGCCAGGGTTCGACCGCCGACCCGAACCCCGCGTACGGGGCGTCGGCCGTCCAGGGCAGCGGGACCCGGCAGCCGTCGCGGCCCGGGTCGGTGCCGCCGGAGCGGAAGTGCATCGGGTCCTGGATGCGGTCCCGGGGGATCTCCGCCTCGGGCAGGCCCAGTTCCTCGCCCTGGTAGAGGTAGACGGAGCCGGGCAGGGCGAGGGTGAGCAGCGCGGCGGCGCGTGCCCTGCGGGTGCCGAGCCGCAGGTCGGTCGGTGTGCCGTAGGTCTTGGTGGCGAAGTCGAAGCCGGTGTCCTGACGCCCGTAGCGGGTGACCGTGCGGGTGACGTCGTGGTTGCACAGCACCCAGGTGGCCGGCGCGCCGACCGGGGCGTGTTCGGCGAGGGTGTCGTCGATGGCCGCGCGCAGCCTGTCGGCGTCCCAAGGGCACGACAGGAAGCTGAAGTTGAAGGCGGTGTGCAGTTCGTCGGGGCGCAGGTAGCGGGCGAAGCGCTCGGAGTCCGGCAGCCACACCTCACCGACGAAGACACCCCCGTACTCGTCGGCGATGCGCCGCCAGGAGCGGTAGATCTCGTGCAGGTCGTCCCGGTCGATGTACGGGTGGGGGTCGCGGCCCTCCACGAACTCGGGCAGCTCGGGGTCCTTGGCGGGCAGTGCGGCGGAATCGATGCGCACGCCCGCCACTCCGCGCTCGAACCAGAACCGCAGCACCTCCTCGTGCTCCTCCCGCACGGCGGGGTGGGCCCAGTTGAGGTCGGGCTGCTGCGGGGTGAAGAGGTGCAGGTACCACTCGCCGTCCTCGACCCGGGTCCAGGTCCGGCCGGAGAACTGCGAGGGCCAGTCGTTGGGCGGGAGTTCGCCGTGTTCGCCGCGGCCGGGGCGGAAGTGGAAGAGCTTGCGTTCGGGGCTGCCGGGTCCGGCGGCGAGTGCGGCCCGGAACCAGGCGTGCTGGTCCGAGACGTGGTTGGGGACGATGTCCACGATGGTGCGGATGCCGAGACCGCGGGCCTCGGCGATGAGTTGTTCGGCCTCGGCCAGGTCTCCGAAGGCCGGGTCGATGGTGCGGTAGTCGGCGACGTCGTAGCCGCCGTCGGCGAGCGGGGACAGGTACCAGGGGGTGAACCAGATCGCGTCGACGCCCAGTTCGGCGAGGTAGGGCAATCTCGACCGGACGCCGGCGAGGTCCCCGGTGCCGTCACCGTCGCCGTCGGCGAAGCTGCGCGGATACACCTGGTAGATGGCGGCACCGCGCCACCAGTCGTCGGTGTGTCCGGGGGGCGTTGCGGGCTGAGGGGCTGCCACGTGTCGGTCCTTTCGGGGCAGGGGTGGTTCTCCGCCGCCGCCCCGGACAGCGAGGCGTCGGGAACGGGGCGGCGGCGGAGGATCGGTGGGGGCACCTGCGTGGTGTTCGCTGTGGACGGCGCCCGGACTGCGGGGAGCGCCCGGACTGCTCGTGCGTGAACTGCTTCTGCTCGGTCAGCCCTTGAGGCCGCCGGCCGTCAGTCCGCTCATGATGTTGCGCTGGAAGATGAGGAAGAGGATGAGCGTGGGCAGGGACGCGATGGTCAAGGAGGCGATCAGCACGTTCTCGGGCACGCTGGTCGCCAGGGAGTAGATGCCGACGGCGAGGGTCTGTTTCGACGGGTCGGGCAGGACCAGCATCGGCCAGAGGAAGTCCTTCCAGACGCCGACGACGGCGAAGATGGACACCACGCCGAGGATGGGCCGGGAGACCGGCAGCACGATGGACCACAGGACCCGCAGGGGGCCCGCCCCGTCCATCGAGGCCGCGTCGAGCAGTTCCTTGGGGATCGAGTCGAAGAACCGCTTGAGCAGGAAGATGTTGAAGGCGTTGGTGACCGACGGGAGCCAGATCGCCCAGGGCGAGTTGAGCAGGTTGCGTTGGACGATGGGCACGTCCAGCGCGGTGAGGTACTGCGGTACGACGAGGACGGTCGCCGGGATCATGAGGGTGGCGAGCATCAGGCCGAGGATCATCTTGCCGAGTACGGGCCGCAGTTTGGACAGCGAGTAGGCGGCGGCGACGTCGAGCACCAGTTGGAAGGCGAGCGCGCCGAACGCGTAGTAGAGGGTGTTCATCAGGAGTTTGGCCAGGTCCATCACCTCCCAGGCGCGCTTGTAGTTCTCCGGGTGGACGGAGCCCGGCACCCAGGTGGGCGGGGTCTGGACGGCTTCCTGGGTGGTCTTGAGTCCACTGGACACCATCCAGTACAGCGGGCCGAGGAAGGCCAGCGTGAACAGGACGACGACGAGCGCGAAGGCCACCCAGTACAGGGCCTTGGCGCGCGGGCGGGCCAGTTGGGCGGGTGAGATCAGCGTGCGAGTGGACATGTGCGTGTCTCCCCCGGTCCTAGTCCTGGTCGGCGCGGTTGAGTTTGGTGTAGACGGCCGAGAAGCCGGCCAGCAGGACGAGCAGGACCAGGCCGAGGGCCGCCGCGGCGCCGTAGTTGTTGAAGTTGAAGGCGTACTGGTAGATCAGGTAGACGACGGTGGTGGTGGAGCCCTCGGGGCCGGCGCCGCCGGTGAGCAGGAACGGCTCGATGAAGACCTGCATGGTGGCGATGATCTGCATGAGGAGCATCAGCAGCAGGATGAGCCGGGTCTGCGGGACGGTGACGTGCCAGACCTTGCGGAACAGTCCCGCGCCGTCGAGTTCGGCGGCCTCGTACAGCTCGCCGGGGACGCCCTGGAGCGCGGCGAGGTAGATGAGTGTCGCGCCGCCCATGTTCATCCAGG
Source organism: Streptomyces sp. NPDC127119 (assembly GCF_042677425.1). Classification (NCBI taxonomy): domain Bacteria; kingdom Bacillati; phylum Actinomycetota; class Actinomycetes; order Kitasatosporales; family Streptomycetaceae; genus Streptomyces; species Streptomyces sp. NPDC127119. The sequence continues at coordinate 17,088 of NZ_JBHXTO010000006.1, forward strand.
TCGAGGCGACGACCACGGAGAGCATCGCGGTGTCCGGGTCCTGGAGCCACTGCTGGGCGGGGACGCCGAAGACGCCGAGCATCTCGTTGAACATGCCGTACCCGGGGTCGTACAGGTACTTGAAGAGCAGGACCGACGCCGTCGGCGGGAGCATCACCGGCAGGTAGACAAGCAGTCTCAAGTAGCCCTGGCCGTGCCGGAACTCGTTGATGATCAGGGCGGTGACGAACGGGACGACGAAGCCGAGGAGCAGGGCCAGCACCGTGAACCACAGGGTGTTGCGCCAGGCCTGGCCGAAGGCCGGGTCGTTCCAGACGGTGACGAAGTTGTCCCAGCCCACCCAGCTGACGTCGCCGTCCTCGGTCTTCTGGAAGGCGAGGAGGAACTCCCGGACGATCGGGTACCAGGAGAAGAAGGCGAAGCACAGCACCGCTCCGATGAGGAAGCCGTGGGCGGTGAGGTTGCGGCGCAGGGTCTTGCCGAACCCGCCGTCCGGGAGGTGCGGCGCCCCCGTGCGGGGCTTGCGGGTACGGCGGTCCTTGACCGCCGGGTCCTTGGTGAGGGTGGGGGCCGACATGCTCGCTCCTTGACGTGCGGCGGCGGTGCGCGGGCGGGCCGGGCGGTGGTGTCACCCGCCCGGCCGCCGCACGGTCACTGGGTGGCGAGAACCTGGTTGACCTGGGATTCGGCGGTGGACAGAAGCTTGTCGATGTCGGCGTCCTTGTTGGTGAGGATGCCCGACATGACGTTGTCGAGGACCTTGTAGATCTCCTGGGCCTTCGGCGGCTCGGCCTTGCCGGGGACGGGGTTGTCGGTGAAGGCCTTGAAGTTCTCCACCGGCATGGTGGCGAACTCCTTGCGGGCCGCGTCGTCCTTGGACTTGGAGCCGTTCAGCCACAGGTTGGGCTGCGGGAGCCCCACGGGCAGGTCGTCCGCCTTGGAGCGCTGCCAGTCGTACTGGCCCTTGCCGACCGTGGTGAACTTGAAGTTCAGCCAGGCGATGGAGGCCTTGACCTTGTCGGCCGAAATACCCTGCTTGATCATGTAGTTGTTGCCGCCGGCGAGGGTGTTCTCACCACCCGGGATGGGCCCCATGCCGAAGTTCTCGTACTTGGCGCCGAGTTGCTGGACCATGTACGTGACGTCGTCGGGCGCGGCGAGGAACATGCCCAGCTTGTCGGTGGCGATCTGCTTCTGGAGGTCGCCCCACTTCAGCAGCTGGGTCTTGCCCATGGAGTCGTCGTCCCAGCGCATGGCGTGCAGGTTCTCGGCGACCTGCTTGCCGGTGTCGTCGTTGAAGGCGGCCTTCTTCCCGCTCGCGTCGACGACATCGCCGCCGAGGCTGTACATCTGCGCGGTGAAGTGCCAGCCGCCGGTGTTGGCCGCGCTGTACTCGCCGAAGCCGGCCACTCCGCCGCCGAGGCCGGCGATCTTCTTGGCGGCGCTGCGGACCTCGTCCCACGTCTTCGGCGGGGCGTCCGGGTCGAGGCCGGCGTCCTTGAAGAGCTTGCGGTTGATGAGCAGGCCCATGCGGTAGTTGCTGGTGGGCAGGCCGTAGAGCTTGCCGTCCTTCTTCAGCGAGCCCAGGACGTCGGGGTCGATGTCCTTCAGCAGCGGGACGCTCTTGTCGTTGACGTACGCGGTGATGTCCTGGGCGCCGTCGTTGTCGAGGACCTGGGGCAGGTCGGTGAAGTACGTGTAGAACACGTCGGGCTGGGACTTCGCCTTGAGCATCGCGGTGAAGCGCGGCGGTTCCAGACACTGGCCCGGCGTGGAACGGCCGTTGACGGTGACGTTCGGGTACTTCTTGTTGAACTCCTTGACGTCCTCGTTCCACTGCTTGAGCTCGGCCGCCTTCGCCGCGGGGGGCATGCAGTCGATGGAGATGGACACCTTCGTCTTCGGGTCCAGCGGTGCGGCGGGATCGGCTTTCGCGCCGTTGCCGGAGCCGTTGTCGCCGTCGTCGCCGCTGCTGCTCGTACCGCAGGCGGCGAGTGCCGTCAGCGTGAGCGCGGAAGCGAGGGTGACCGCGCCGACGCGGCGGGTGCGGCGGAACCGAGCTCTTCTCATGGGTGGTCCCCTTCGGGCATGAACGTGGAAGGCGCCCTCATCGCCGGTGCGATGTGGGGCGCCGCACACTCAACCACCGCGAACAGATGACCGCAATATCTCGCGCAGCTTTCGTAAATGTTTGACAGGAGGATGGATACGGTTGATCTCAGGGAGCCTCAGGGGAGGAGTGCGCGCGCAAGCGAAAGCGCGGCGAGGCCGGGATCGGCTTCACCGCGCTTGGGCCACAAGGGCCGGCTCAGCGTCGTACGGACTAGCCCCGAGGAGCCTGCGTCGTGGAGCCGCGGACCACCAGCTCCGGCTCGAACAGCAGCTCGCCGGGCTGGACCTCGGCGCCCTGGATCTGGGCGCACAGCAGGTCCACGGCGGCCCGCCCCATGGCCTCGACGGGCTGGCGGACCGTGGTCAGCGGGGGCTCGGTGCAGTTCATGAAGGCGGAGTCGTCGTAGCCGACGACCGAGACCTGCTCGGGCACCGCGAGGCCCCGCCTGCGGGCGGCACGGATGGCGCCGAGCGCGAGCGGGTCGCTGGCGCAGACGACGCCGGTGACACCGCGGTCCAGCAGGCGGGTGGTGGCCGCCTGGCCGCCCTCCAGGGAGAACATCGACCGCTCCACGTACGCGTCGGGCAGGGACCCGCCGGCCGCCTCCGCGGCGACCCGGGCCGCGGCCAGCTTGCGCCGGGAGGGGATGTGGTCGCTCGGGCCGAGGACCACGCCGATGCGCTCGTGCCCCAGCAGGGTGAGGTGACGCCACGCCTGTTCGACCGCCACGGCGTCGTCGCAGGAGACGCACGGGAAGTCGAGCCCCTCGATCGGGGCGTTGATGAGCACGACCGGGATACGCCGTTCGGCGAGCTGCCGGTAGTGGTCGTGCGGCGCGTCCGCCTGGGCGAACAGGCCGCCGCCCGCGAACACCACACCGGAGACGTGCTGCTGGAGCAGCAGCTCCACGTAGTCCGCCTCGGAGACTCCGCCCTTGGTCTGGGTGCACAGCACCGGCGTGAGCCCCTGCTGGGCCAGCGCGCCGCCGATGACCTCGGCGAACAGGGGGAAGATCGGGTTCTGCAGTTCGGGCAGGACCAGGCCGACCAGACGCGCCCGCTCGCCGCGCAGCTGGGTGGGACGCTCGTAGCCGAGGACGTCCAGCGCGGTGAGCACGGACTGCCGGGTGCTGTCCGACACTCCGGGCTTGCCGTTGAGGACCCGGCTGACCGTGGCCTCGCTGACTCCAACCTTCTTGGCTACCTGAGCAAGTCGTCGCGTCATGAGCGCAAGGCTAGCGCAAGCCGCGCAAACGGCTTGCGCCAGCCTTGTGGGCCTCCTTCCGGGCTCAGTCCCCTAGCTCGTCGGGATTACGTCAGGGGTTGATGTTGATCTTGAAGGTGGAGGTGGTGTTGCGGACGTCCACGGCGTTGCCGTTGAAGCGCAGGCCGTTGAAGGTGACCTCGCCGACCGCCGGACCCTGACCCTGTTCGGGCAGTTCGTTGGCCCACAGTCCGAAGCCGGACTTCGCGTCGTAGGCGTCCCCGCTCCTGCGGGCGCCCGTGATCGAGATGTCGGTGAGGATCGTGTCCTTGATCGGGTTGATGGGCCGCCCGCCGGCGTCGTACTGGGTCTGGAACATGATCCCGCTGTAGGTCGGGTCCACGATGTCCACGTCGTTGACGCGGATGCCCTGGAAGACCTTGGAGGCGGAGAACAGCCAGATGCCGGGGAAGGTCTGGTTGCCCCAGAAGTGGCCGCCGGAGCGGACCACGGAGACGTTCTCGACGGTCGTGGGGGACGTGCCGAACCCGTTCATCGGATAGCCGAAGTCCAGCGAGCTGATCGTGATGCCCGAGTAGACCAGGGTGTCGGCGATGTGGATGTTGCGGAACGTGTTGTCGTAGCCGCCGTAGACGGCGATGCCCGCGGCCCGCCAGGTGAGGATCGAGGTCAGGTTCTCGTAGAGGTTGTCCTTCATGTCGGCGCCGCCCGCGTCGATCGCGGAGAACAGCGCGAAGCTGTCGTCACCGGAGGCCCGGGACTCGTTGTTGACCACCCGGTTGTCCGTCGAGCCGTTGGTCATGTTGATGCCGTCGGCGAACGTGTTGCGGATCCGTGCGTCGCTGATCGTCACCCGGTCGGTGTTGGCGCCCCAGTAGAGGCAGATCATGTGCTCGGTCCAGGTGTTGTCGATGACCATGTCCGACACGTTGGCGAAGTCGAACACCTTGCCCGGCCCGTCGATGCGGGAGGTGTAGTTGCCGAAGTAGGCGAAGTTCTTGAACGAGGATCCCTTCGCGGTGTTCTCGGCGCGGAACCCGATGTCGGTGTTGTCCTGACCCGACGGGGCGTGGAACTGCGTGTACCAGGGCCCGGCGCCGACCACCTGCACGGCCTTGCCGTACACCTGGAACTTGCTCGACGTCTCGTAGTCACCCGGCGGGAGATAGACACCGGTGAGTTTGCCGGTGGTGTCCATCCGCACCCGGTCGAGGGCGTTCTGCACGTCCTGGTGACCGAAACCGGCCGGGACGGCGTACGCGGCCGGGTCCGGGTTGGCGACCGGTGAGACCTGCTCCAGGCTGACGAAGTCGATCGCGTACTTGGAGGTGTTGGCCGTGTCCTTCTGCAGCCGGATCTTCGCGCCCTCCGGCACGGTCTCGCCCAGCATCAGGTGTGCCTCGTCGTAGATGTGCCTCGGGGCTCCCGCGGACGGTGAGTTGCCGGGACCGGCCTCCGCCCCGTACAGCCAGGCGTACTTCGAGGTGAGCGACAGCGCCTTGCGGAAGGTGCCGTTGACGTAGACGTTGAGGGTGGCGTCGGTCCCGCCGCCGCCCGCGGAGTCCGGGATGGAGAAGCGGGTGACCAGGGTGTTCGTGGCGGCCTTGGTGGTGAACTCCACATATTCACCGGTGCTGTTGAGGGTGACCGCCTTGCGGCCGGACGCCTCGCCCGCGAGGTCGCCGACGGTCCGGTTGGGTCCGACCGTCGCGGCGCCGCCGCCGGTCGCGCCGTCCTCGGCCTCGTACATGTCGTAGGGCATGTTGGCACCGCGTCCGACGAACAGGGACTGGCTCACGGTGTTGTTCTCCCGCTTGACCGGGAGTTCGTTGGCGTCGGCGGCGACCGTGGTGCGTACCGTGTACGAGCCGTTGGCGGCGGTCCAGGTGCCGAGTGTGACGGCGCCGGTGGCGGCTCCGGCGGCGATCGTGCCGTCGTAGGAGCCGGTCAGGGTCTTCACGGTGGCGCCCTTGGAGTCGACCAGGGTGACCGTGATGCCGTGCGCGCCGCCCGCCGAGGCGGTGGTGCCCTGATTGCGTACGGCGGCCTTGAAGGTGACGGTGTCGCCGTCCGCGGGGCCGGACGGTGTGGTGGTCAGCACCGGCACGAGGTCGGAGCTGGAGACCGGGCGCACGACGAGTGAAGTGGGGCTGGTGTAGGTGTTGTTGGTCTCGTTCTGCTCGATGACGGCGTCGGCTTCGTCGGCCACGGCGCTGAGCTGGTAGGTGCCCGCGTCGCGTGCCCCGATGGAGGCGCTGACGGTCCGTGTCGCGCCGGCCGCGAGGGCGGCGACGGACGCGGTGGCGACCTTGGTGCCGCCCAGCCGCAGCGCGACGGCGCTGGCGGGTGCGGCGGCCTCACCGCTGTTGCGGACGGTGGCGGTCAGGGTGATCTCGTCGGACTCGACCGGGGAGGCCGGGGACGCGCTCAGCGCGGTGACCTCAAGGTCCGGGTTGGGCGCGGCGGTGCCGATCACCTGGAACTCGGCGAGCTGCCCGGCCGGGGCGCCCGTGTTGGAGGTGAAGCGGAGCTGCACGTCGGCGACGCGCGCGGTGACGGGCACGGTGACGCTGTTGCCGCTGGAGGGACTGAAGGCGTAGTCCTTCGCGGCGACCAGACTCGTATAACCGGAGGCGTCCTGCTCGCGGCCGAGGACCTGGATGTTCTGGGTGCGGGCGCCCCAGGAGCTGTCCGGGTTGAGCTTGAGGACGAGCGAGGAGACGTCGGCGTTGGCGCCGAGCTTCACGGTGAGGGTGGCGGGGTGGCCGGAGCCCTCCCAGTAGGTGGAGGTGCTGTTGTCGTTGGCGTTCTCGGCGACGAAGGTGTGCACGGTCGAGGAGGCCGTGATCGGTTTGCCGACCGCAAGGTTGGAGCCGGGGCCCGAAGTGCCGTTGCGTGTCACGGTGTTGCTGTCGCCAGAGACGTTCCCGGCCGCGTCCTTGGCCCGCACGAAGTAGGAGACCGTGACGCTCGCGGAACGGTTGTCGGTGTACGTGGTGACCGTGCCGCCGACCGTGGTGAGCAGGCTGTTGTTGGCGTACACCTCGTAGCCGGTGACGCCGGTGTTGTCGCTGGAGGCGTTCCAGGCGAGACGGATCTGCCCGGCGGCCGGTTCGGTGAGAGCCAGGTTCGCGGGCGCGGTGGGTGCCTGGGTGTCCCCGCTGTCGCCGCGGCGGGTGACGGTGTTGCTGTTCCCGGAGACGTTCCCGGCGGCGTCCTTGGCCCGTACGAAGTAGGAGACCGTGGCGCTGCCGGGGCGGTTGTCGGTGTAGGTGGTGACCGTGCCCGCGACGCTGGTCAGCAGCTCGTTGTCGGCGTACACGTCGTAGCCGGTGACTCCGGTGTTGTCGTCGGACGCCTTCCAGGTCAGCTTGATCTGGCCGGTCGCGGGCTCGGTGTAGGCGAGGTCCGCGGGCGCGCTCGGCGCCTGGGTGTCACCGGTCGCCGGGCCGTAGACCTCCAGCTCGGACAACTGGCCCGCGTTCTGAACGGTGTTGGCGGTGACCAGGACGCGTACGTACCGGGTGGTGGTCGCGTCGAAGGAGATCGTCACCGAGTTGCCGTCGCCCGGCGCGAAGGCATAGGCCTTGGACGCGGTCAGGTCGGTGAAGTCGGTGCCGTTGGCGCTGCCCTGGATCTTCAGGGTCTGGCTGCGGGCGCCCCAGCCGTCGGGCAGACGCAGGACGACCCGGTTGACGCGCACGGAGGAGGCCAGGTCCGCCTGGATCCACTGCGGCAGGTCGTTGTTGCGGCTCTCCCAGTAACTGGCCTTGTTGCCGTCGGCCGCGTTGGCCGGCACATAGGTCTCGTTGTGGCTCGCGGCGGTGAGGGTACGGCCGCGGGCCAGGTTCGCCGAGGAGTCACCGGCCTCGCGGACCTCCAGCTCGGAGAGCTGGGCGGCCTGCCAGCCGGTGTTGGCGGTGATCTCGATCCGCACATGCCGGGCCTGGGCGGCGGGGAAGGTCACCGTCACGGTGTTGGCGCTGCCGGGGCTGAAGGCGTAGGACGCGGAGGTCTTCAGGGTGGTGAAGCTGGTGCCGTCCGCGCTGCCCTGCACGGACAGGGTCTGGCTGCGGCTCTCCCAGCCGGCCGGCAGTCGCAGCACCACCTCGTCCACGCGGGCGGTGGCGCCGAGGTCCGTCTGGACCCACTGGGGGAAGGTGCTCCCGGCGCTCTGCCAGTACGTTCCCTGGTTGCCGTCGGTGATGTTGTTCGCGGCGTATTCGGCGTGGGCGCTGCTGGCGGTGGCGGGCCGTCCGGCGGCGAGGTTGGGCCCGGCGGCCTCCGCGGCGGAGGTCAGCGCCGGCCAGCCCAGCAGGAGCAGGGCGGTGGAGAGAACGGCGGCTATCCCCCGCCATCCCCGGCGTTGCGGTCTCATGTGTCCCCGATCTCCGTCCCGGTCCGGAGGTGGGCGGCTCCGGGGCGGCTGTGTGGGTGGGTTTCCGTGGGGGTCGGCGCATCGCGCTTCAATGTGCGGTGAAGAGCACTCTCTTTTGCGTCGATCGATCAGAGAGTTGCAGACGGTTGGCAGTACGTCTATGGCGTGAGCATGTCCGAAACGCAACCCTGCGGCACGCCCCCACCTGCTGCGGCAGCGGGCCAGCGGCTTTCGTGCGGACTGTCGAAAAACGCAAGTGGGACCGCAAGCGATGCAAGCCGCTTACACGTCAACTACCGGTAGTACCGGGACCGTTGACAAAGTGGAGACAGGCTAGAAACCTGTGGGCGTAGTTTCCGCAAAGAATCGACTGAGCAGCTCAATTTACGTGCAAGGCCGGTGCATTCCTCGTCGGACACTCCCGCCCTCTCCCGCACTCCCTGTGCCTGCCCCGGTGTGCCAAGGCCGACCGCCGTGCTCCCGCTCCCCCGAAACCCCCTGAAGCTCCCCCACGGAACAACGGAACAGAGGACCCCCATGAGATGGAGACCCCTCGGTCGCCGGTCACTGACCGGTGCCGTCATAGCCGCGCTCATGACGACCGGGCTGATCCCGCTGGCCCTCACGTCGAGCGCCCGGGCGGCCACCGCCCCCGACGCCGAGGGCGCGAAGGCGGCGGCCGCCGTCAACCTCGCGCTCGGCCGGCCGGCCACGGCGGGCGGCTCGAACGGCTCGTACACCGCCGGGAACGTCACCGACGGTTCCCAGGCCTCCTACTGGGAGGGGCCGACCGGGTCCTTCCCGCAGTGGGTCCAGGTCGACCTCGGCACGACCCGCACCGTCGACCAGGTGGTGCTCAAGCTGCCCGCCGCCTGGGAGAGCCACAGTCAGACGCTCTCTGTGCAGGGCAGCACCGACGGGTCCAGCTTCAGCACCCTCGCGGCGTCGACGGGCCGGGCGTTCAACCCGGCGCAGGCCAACACGGTCCCGGTCACCCTCGCCTCCCCCGCCACGACCCGCTATGTGCGCGTGAACGTCACCGGGAACACCGGCTGGAACGCCGCCCAGCTCTCCGAGCTGGAGGTGATCGGCGACGACGGCGGCACCACTCCGCCGCCCACCGGCACCAACCTGGCCCGTAACAAGCCGGTCGAGGCCACCTCGTCGGTCCAGTCGTACGTGGCCGCCAACGCCACCGACGACTCCACCTCCACCTACTGGGAGGCGGCGGGCCACCCCTCCGACCTGACCGTGAAGCTGGGCGCCGACGCGGACATCACCGCCGTGGTGGTCAAGCTCAACCCGGACCAGGCGTGGGGCGCCAGGACCCAGGGCATCCAGGTGTTCGGCCGGGAGAACTCGGCGAGCGGCTTCACCTCGCTGCGCGACCGCGCCGACTACGCCTTCAGTCCCTCCCGGGACAGCAACTCGGTGACCATCCCCGTCACCGGCCGCTGGTCCGACGTCCGGCTCCGGTTCTTCTCCAACACCGGGGCGCCCGGCGGCCAGGTCGCCGAGTTCCAGATCGTCGGGACCGCCGCACCCGCGCCCGACCTGACCGTCACCGGCCTGGACTGGACACCCGCCTCACCGTCCGAGCGGGACGCGGTGACCGTCAACGCCACCGTCCGCAACGCGGGCACGGCACGCTCGGCCGCCACGACCGTCGAGGCCAGCCTGGAAGGCACGGTCGCGGGCAGCGGAAACGTACCCGCGCTCGAAGCGGGCGCGTCCGCCACCGTGGCCGTCGCCGCGGGCACCCGGCCGGCCGGCAGCTACGGCGTCTCCGCCGTGGTCGACCCGCGCAACACGATCGCCGAGCTCGACGACAGCAACAACAGCCGCACCGCCGCGTCCCGGCTGGTCGTCGGCCAGGCACCCGGCCCGGACCTCGAAGTCAGCGGCATCACCAGCAGCCCGGCCAACCCGGCCGTCGGCTCGTCCGTCTCCTTCACCGTGGCCGTGCACAACCGCGGCACCAGCGCCGCGGCGGCCGGCTCCGTGACCCGGCTCCAGGTCGGCTCCACCACGCTCAACGGCACGACCGCCCAGGTGGCGGCGGGCGCCACCGTGAACGTGGCCATCAGCGGCACCTGGACGGCGACCGCGGGCGGGGCCACCCCCACCGCGACCGCCGACGCCACCGGAGTCGTCACCGAGACCAACGAGAACAACAACGTCCTCGCCAAGTCCCTCGTCGTCGGCCGAGGCGCCGCCGTCCCCTACACCGAACTGGAGGCCGAGGACGGCCGCTACCAGGGCACCCTCCTGACCGCCGACGCCAAGCGGACCTTCGGGCACACCAACTTCGCCACCGAGTCCTCCGGCCGCAAGTCCGTCCGGCTCAACTCCACCGGCCAGTTCGTCGAGTTCACCTCGACCACGCCCTCCAACTCGATCGTGGTGCGCAACTCGATCCCCGACGCGGCGAGCGGTGGCGGGGCACAGGCCACGATCAGCCTGTACGCCAACGACACCTTCGTGCAGAAGCTCGACCTGTCGTCGAAGCACAGCTGGCTGTACGGAACCACCGACGACCCCGAGGGGCTGACCAACACGCCCGGCGGTGACGCACGGCGGCTCTTCGACGAGTCGCACGCGCTGCTGGCGCAGTCCTACCCCGTCGGCACCAAGTTCCGTCTCCAGCGGGACGCGGGCGACACGGCCGCGTTCTACGTCATCGACCTGGTCGACCTGGAGCAGGTCGCGCCCGCCACCACCAAGCCGGCCAACTGCACCTCGATCACCGAGTACGGGGCCGTCCCGAACGACGGGCTCGACGACACCGACGCCCTCCAGCGGGCGGTCACCGCCGACCAGAACGGCACGATCTCCTGCGTGTGGATCCCGGCCGGGCAGTGGCGCCAGGAGCAGAAGATCCTCACCGACGACCCGCTCAACCGCGGCCAGTACAACCAGGTCGGCATCCGGGACGTCACCATCAAGGGTGCGGGCATGTGGCACTCCCAGCTCTACACACTCACCCCGCCGCACCAGGCCGGGGGCATCAACCACCCGCACGAGGGCAACTTCGGCTTCGACATCGACCACAACACCCAGATCTCCGACATCGCCATCTTCGGCTCGGGCACCATCCGCGGCGGCGACGGCAACGCCGAGGGCGGTGTGGGTCTCAACGGCCGCTTCGGCAAGGGCACGAAGATCACCAACGTGTGGATCGAGCACGCCAACGTCGGTGTGTGGGCCGGCCGCGACTACTCCAACATCCCCGAACTGTGGGGCCCCGGCGACGGGCTGGAGTTCTCCGGCGTCCGCATCCGCAACACCTACGCCGACGGCATCAACTTCGCCAACGGCACCCGTAACTCCACCGTGTACAACTCGTCCTTCCGCAACACCGGTGACGACGCGCTCGCCGTGTGGTCGAGCAAGTACGTGAAGGACACCTCGGTCGACATCGGGCACGACAACCACTTCCGCAACAACACGATCCAGCTGCCGTGGCGGGCCAACGGCATCGCGGTGTACGGCGGTTACGGCAACACCATCGAGAACAACGTCATCGCCGACACCATGAACTACCCCGGCATCATGCTCGCCACCGACCACGACCCGCTCCCGTTCACCGGGCAGACCCTCATCGCGGGCAACGCCCTGCACCGGACGGGCGGCGCGTTCTGGAACGAGGACCAGGAGTTCGGCGCCATCACCTTGTTCGCGCAGGGTCAGGACATCCCCGGCGTCACGATCCGTGACACCGAGATCTACGACTCGACGTACGACGGCATCCAGTTCAAGACGGGCGGCGGCTCGATGCCGGGCGTCAAGATCACCGACGTGAAGATCGACGGTTCCCGGAACGGCTCCGGCATCCTCGCGATGAGCGGGGCCCGGGGCAGCGCCGCTCTGACGAACGTCACGATCACCGACTCGGCCGAAGGGAGCGTGCTCATCGAGCCGGGCTCGCAGTTCACCATCACCGGCGCACCGGTCGGGTCGTCCGCCGCCCGACTCAACCGCTGAACCGCTGAATCGCCGGACCGCCGGACCGCCGAACGGCTGAACGGTTGAGTGGCAGAACAGCTGAACGGCAGGTCTGAACAGAGGGTCTCCGGCTCCTGCGACAGGGGCCGGAGACCCGTTCCGTGCGGCCCGGCCGTCACCATGGGTGGTTGCCAGGAGCGACGACATGGGAGATTGTTGCCGTGAGGCAATGTTTTCCATGAGTTGTGAGGTGAGGGATTCGCCCAGCGGGTCCTCTATTTTTGGTCTCCACCCGAACGCAAACCGGTGCCGCCGCACAGCAGGCGTCCCTGTGGGCCGACGCCCCGTACCCCGTCCTGGTCGCTGACGACCGGAACGAGGTCGTGCTGCTCAATGATGCCGCGGACGTTCTGCTGCCCGGAATCCGGCCCGGTACTCCCTTCGCGGACGCGGTCCCGGCCTGGCTGTCGGCGGCGCACGACGCATTGCGGACAACCGGGCAGGCACACGGACGGCCACCCGGTTCGCCCGTCGCCCACGAGGCCGACGACGCACCGGTGACGGGTGTGATCGGTGAGCGGACCTTCGAGGCACACCCCAGCCTGCGGGACGACGGCACGGTGGCCTGGTGGCTGGTCGACGACACCGATCACCTGCTCGCGCAGAAGGCCCTGCGCATGGAGCGGAAGCGCACCGCGTTCCTGGCCGAGGCGTCCAGCACGCTGCTCTCCTCCCTCAACCTGGGACGCTGCATGGATGTCACCGCCCAGCTCGCCGCTGAGCATCTCGCCGACGCGGCGCTGGTGATCGCGCCGACCCACGGGCGCCGGCTGCCGGTGGTGACCTGCCTGCGCGGGGGCACCCCCGTGCTGGCCCACGAATCGGTGGACCCCGACGAGGTGCCGGGGCTCGGTGAGGCGCTGCGCGGGTTCCCGCCGGTGCCCTCGCGGTGGATCGATCCCTCCACCGCGCCGGTCTGGATGGTGCCCGAGGGCTTCGGCACGGTCGGCTCGATAGTGATCACCCCGCTGCCCGGCCACGGCGTCCCGGCCGGTGCCCTCGTCCTGCTGCGCCGTTCGGGCGGCGCCGCGTTCACCGAGAGCGAGGAGGTCTTCGCCCGCCTGTTCGCCGCGCGTGCCGGGGCCGCGATGTCGGCCGCCCGCCTGTACGCGGAGCAGACCTCGATCACCGAAGTGCTGATGCGCGAGCTGCTGCCGCCCTCGCTGCACCAGATCTCGGGCGTGGACTACGCCGGCGGCTACCGGCCGTCCGCCGACCACGAACGCGTGGGCGGCGACTTCTACGACGTGCACCCCGCCGCCGTCGAGGGCGAGGCGTCGCTGGTCGCGCTCGGGGACGTGTGCGGCAAGGGGCTGGAAGCGGCCGTACTGACCGGGAAGATCCGCAACACCCTGCACGCGCTGCTTCCGCTGGCCGACGACCATCAGCGGATGATCAGTCTGCTGAACACCGCGCTGCTCAACTCCCACCACACCCGGTTCGTGACCCTGGTCCTGGCCTCCGCCGTACGGGAGGGCAACGCGGTGAACCTGCGGCTGACCAGCGCCGGACATCTGACCCCGCTGATCGTGCGGGCGAGCGGCGCGGTGGAGGAGGCCGAGACCCGGGGCACCCTGGTGGGCGCCATGCCCGAGGCACCCGCGCACACCACCGCCCTCACCCTCGCGCCCGGGGAATCGTGCGTGCTCTACACGGACGGGATCACGGAGGCGGAGGGCGGGCCGATGGGCGGCGTCCAGTTCGGCGAGGAGCGGCTCAAGCGCGTCCTGTCGGAGTGCGTGGGCATGCCGTCCGAGAGCATCGTGGAACGCGTCCAGATGCTCGCCTCCCAGTGGGTCGGCAAGGGACGGCACGACGACATGGCCGTCGTCGTGATCTCCGCGCCCCGAACGCACCACCTCAGTGCGGTGAACGGCCACACCCGGGGCAGGTTCACTGCATGAGCACCCGTACACCTCACCGGCCTCCCGGCACCGGGACCGTCGCTCCGACCGTCGGCGCGACGGTCGGCGAACCCTGTGTCGAGCAGCTGGCCGACGCCCTGTGGGACGCCGTCTCCGTGGCCGACGAGCACACGGCCGTCGAGGTGGTGCTGGGCGCGCTGGACCGCGGTGTCGCCCCGGAGAGCGTGCTGCTGGACGTCATCGCCCGCGTACAGGGCAAGGTGGGCGAGGAGTGGGCCGCCAACCGTATCGGCGTGGCCCAGGAACACGCGGCGACCGCCATCAACGAACGGGCCGTCGCCGCGCTCTCCCGGCACCCCGCCGCGCGCACCACGCCCACCCGCGGCAGGATCACGGTGGCCTGCGTCGACGGCGAATGGCACGCGCTGCCCGCCCGCCTCCTCGCCGAGGTGCTGACCCTGCGCGGCTGGCAGGTCGACTACCTGGGCGCCCAGGTACCGTCCCCGCACCTCATCGCGCATCTGCACCGCACCGACTCCGACGCGGTCGCCCTCTCCAGCTCGATCGCCACCCGGCTGCCCACCGCGCACGCCGCGATCACCGCCTGCCAGGCCGTCGGCGTCCCCGTACTCGTCGGAGGCGCGGCCTTCGGTCCGGACGGCCGCTACGCCCATCTGCTGGACGCCGACGCGTGGGCACCCGACGCCCGCGCCGCGGCCGACCGGCTCGCCCTGGGGCCGCTGCCCCGTCCGCGGGCCGACCACCAGCAGCTGGACGACCTGCCCCACCTGGCCGACCAGGAATACACCCTGATCACCCGCAACAGCGCCTCGCTGGTGCGCGCCGTCTTCACGGCCCTCCAGGACACGTTTCCGGCCATGCGTACGTACAGCGAAGTGCAGCTTGAGCGCACGGCCGAGGACCTCGCGCACATCGTGGAGTTCCTCGCCACCGCCCTGTACCTCGGCGACGAGGACCTCTTCGTCGGGTTCATCGGCTGGACCGCGCAGATCCTCACCGCCCGCGGCGTGCCCGCGAGCAGCCTGCCGCCGACCCTGGCCGTCCTGGCCCGTGAGCTCAAGGACTTCCCGCGGGCCACCCGCGTCCTCGAACGCGGCGCGGAAGCCCTCACCCCCGTCGACCACAGCACCGCCGAGAGCCGCTCATGACCATGCCGCCCCCCGCCCATCTGCGTCTCACCACGGTCGACACCGAGGACAGGGTCCGGATCGAACTCGACGGAGAGCTCGACTACGAGACCGCCGACAGCCTCCTGGCCGCCGCCACCGCCGTCCTCAGCGCGCGCCCGCGTCTGCACGACCTGCATCTGCACTGTGCCGGGCTCGACAACGTCGACTCCATGGGCCTGTCCATCCTGCTGATGATCCGCCGCCGCGTGGATCAGGCCGGTGTCCGGCTGCATCTGGACGACCGTCCCACGACGTTGGAGCGGCTGCTGACGATCACCGGTAGCCTGGAGTACCTCACGACGTCCCCCACCGGCACCGCGAACTCCTCCCTCGGTACGGGGGAGGATCCCCGTACGAGCGGGGAAGCGATGACGGCCCGCCCCACCGGACCGGACAGCACCACCTGATGTCCTTCCCCGCCGGCCGTCCGCGGCGCGGAAGCCGCACACCGACGGGGAGCCCATGCCAGTAGCAGACTTCGCCTCGCGCAGATCCTCGCGCGAGGCCGCCCGCTCCGCCGGGGGCGTCACCGAGCTCCTCGACCTGATGTGGGAGAGGACCCGGCACGCCACCGCCGCGGCTCCGGCCTCCCCTTCCCAACTGCGCCTGATGTACCTCGTCGAGAGCGAGGAGGGGGTACGGATGCGGGTCGTGTGCGAACAGCTCGCCGCCGCGCCCCCTTCGGTCAGCCGGCTCTGCGACCGGCTGCAGGCCATCGGTTTTCTGGAGCGGCTGCCGTGTCCCGCCAGCGGACGGGAGGTCACCCTCCGGCTGACCGCGGCGGGCAGAACCCATCTGCGGCACATCCGTGAGCAGCGGGAGACCGTGCTCCGGCGGGCCGTGGACGCCATGTCCGACACCGAACGGCACGCGCTGGCCGAGGGGTTGGCCGCACTGCACGCCCAACTCGTCGCGGCCGACGGCGGTGTCCCCGGTGGTATCACCGCCGCCTGAGCACCCGCGAGTTCCCCCGTGCGGGGGCGCGGGGTTCAGGCCTCGATGAGGCCGACGCGGATGGCGTAGCGGGTGAGTTCCAGGCGGTCGCGCAGGCCGAGCTTGTGCAGCACGTTCGCCCGGTGCCGGTGCACGGTCTTGATACTGATGAACAGCATTTCGGCGATCTCCTTCGAGGAGTGGCCCTCGGCCACGAGTTTGAGGACCTCCTCCTCGCGTGCGCTCAGCACCTGGCCGGGCGGCTCCTCGCCGTGGTGGACCCGGTCGAGGTAGTTGCGGATCAGCGCGGTGACCGCGCCCGGGTAGAGGAAGGGTTCGTCGCGCATGGCGGCACGGCAGGCGGCCACCAGGTCGCGGTCGGCCACCGACTTCAGCACGTATCCGCTGGCGCCCGCCTTCAGCGCCTGGAAGAAGTACTGCTCGTTGTCGTGCATCGTCAGCATCAGCACCCGCACGCCGGGTTTCAGCGCGGCGAGCTCGCGGGCCGCCTGCAGGCCCGTCATCCGGGGCATGGCGATGTCGAGTACGGCCAGGTCGACCTCATGGGTGCGGGCCAGCTCGACGGCCTCCGCGCCGTCCCCGGCCTCGGCGACGACCTGGAGGTCCGGTTCCCCGTCGAGGATGAGCCGCACTCCACGACGTACCAGCGCGTGGTCGTCGGCGAGGAGGATACGGATCAGTGATGTGTCGGGCGTGGTCATGGCTGCTTCCTAGAGGACGGGCACGGTCAGCCGGAGCTGCGTTCCGGCGTCCGGTTCGGAGGTGACGTCCAGCGTGGCCCCGATCAGCAGGGCCCGCTCGCGCATTCCGCGGATGCCCGCCCCTTCGCGGGCGACGCCGGAGCCGCGGCCGTCGTCGCTGACGTCCAGCACCACCTGCCCGCCGACGTGGTGCAGACTCACCTCGACCCGGCCGGCCTCGGCATGGCGGGCCGTGTTGGTCAGGGCCTCCTGGGCGACGCGGTACAGGACCAGTTCCGTCTGCGGGTCCAGCGCGGGCAGGCCGGGGTCGAAGCGCCGCACCACGCGCAGACCGGCGTGGGTGGTGAACTCGGTGGTCAGCGAGGTCAGGGCGCTGATGAGGCCCAGGTCCTCCAGTACGCCCGGCCGCAGTCGGCGCACCACCCGGCGTACCTCGTCCAGGCTCCCCCGGGTGATCTCCTGCACCTGACGCAGCTCGCCGCGCAGGGGCTCGTCGGCCTCGTCCGCCGTGCGCTTGAGGACCAGCAGGATCGCGGTCATGCTCTGGCCCACCTCGTCATGCAGTTCCTGGGCGATACGGCGTCGCTCCGCCTCCTGCCCGACCAGGACGCGGGCGCTGCTGGTGGCCCGTTCGTGTTCGAGGCGCTCGACCATCGCGTTGAAGGTGCGGATCAGTTCGGCGGTCTCGCCGTGGCCCTGTTCCGGCAGTCGCTGCCCGGGGCGCAGCAGGTCGACGGTGGTCATCAGCCGGGTGAGCCGGCCCAGCGGGGCCAGCCCGATCCGCAGCAGGGCCGCGTTGGCGACCAGCATGACGGCCAGGCCGGAGACGAGGATGATCGCCTCGGTCAGCACCACCGGCACGGAGACGGTCACCGGAGCCAGCAGCAGCAGCGCGGTGGCGATGCCGAGCACCACCGCGTTGAGCGCGAAGATCCGCCAGAACAGGGACAACGGGATGACGCCCTTCCTCGTGTGTTGATTCCTCGTGCGTTGATTCTTCGTGAGCCGATTCATCGTGTGCCGATGCTTCGTGAGTCGATCTTCCGTCCAAGCCTGCCTGCTCCCGGTTCCACCGTCGATGGGCATCAATGCCCATTTTGCGGATCCGGGCTGCCCACCGCGTGATGGGCCCCGGGACCGGCCACGGATGGGTATCGCGCCCGATGGGATTCGTACGGCGTACCGGCCAGGGTGGGACGTGGAGCAACCCTCCGAAACCCTGACCCGCGTCAACCTCGTCAACTCAACCTCGTCAACCCCGTCAAGGAGAACCCACCATGTCGCTCGACACCCCCCTGCCCGTAACCCGAACCGAGCGGCTGTCGGCGCACGAAGCCCTCCAACGCCTCGAACACGAACGCAACTCCCGCCTCACACAGCTGCTGGCCCTCGACGAGGCGGGGACGGACGCGGAGTCGGAGGTGGAGGAGCACCTGATGTCCGCGCAGAAGGGCACGATCCGGCGGGTCCTCGCCGAGGTCGAGGACGCCTTCACCCGAGTCCGGGACGGCAGTTACGGCGACTGCCTCGACTGCGCGAAGCCGATTCCGGTCGAGCGACTGGAGATCCTGCCGTACACACGGTTCTGCGTCCCCTGCCGACGCGACACCGTCTGACGACAGCCCGTCCGCCCTCCGATACCCGCCCTGCCCAGGGGGTGACATGGTGACCGACCGAATCATCGACGACCGCGACACGGCCCTGTCGGCCGACGACCTCGCCGCACTGCGCGAGAACCTGCACGAACAGCGCCTGTTCCGCCGGGAACAGCTGAAGCAACTGCACCAGGCGCAGGAGCTCCCGGCCTCCGCCCCGAGCCGCACCGACGTGCCGCACGACCGCCGGACCGGCCCTCAGGCCGAGGTCCGGGGCAAGCTCGCCGCCTCCGCCCGGATGGTCCTCGCCGACGTCGAGGCCGCGCTCGCGCGGATGGACCAGGGCGGCTACGGCAGGTGCCAACTGTGCCAGGAGCCCATCGACCGCGCACGCCTGACGGTCGTACCGCAGGGCCGCTACTGCACCCGGTGCCAGCAGGTCAGGGAGGCCGGCCGATGACCACCTCGCACGACCCCCGCCGCCTCGCGGGCCGGCACCGCTCCTGGCCCTGGTGCCGGCACTGCACCGGCATCGCCCTGGACCTGGGAAGCGCCCGCACCCGTGCCTGGACGTCCGGACGACGGACGATCCTCGACGTGCCCACGGTGACCTTCCCGGGCGGCGGCGCCACGTACCCCATTCAGCGCGGCACCATCGTCGACACCCCCGGTACCTCCCGGATGCTGGACCGGCTGCTGGGCCACCGGCTGCCCCGTTTCGGCCGCCCGCTGCTCATTCTCACGACACCCGTGCTGGGCGGTGTCGCCTTCCGGGCCCAGGCGCGCACCGCCGTGGAGGTCCTGCGCCCGCGTACGGTGCTGACGGTCCCCACCGCACGCGCCGTGGCCGTCGCCGTGGACGCCGACCTGACCCGCCCGTTGCTCGTCGTGGACATCGGGGCCCATCTCACCGAGGTCACGCTGCTCGCCGACGGCGACGTGGTGGACGCCCGCCACACCGCCCTGGGCACCGGCGACCTGGACGGGCACACCTCACCCGCGCTGATCGCCGACGCGATCGTCGCCATGGTGACCGGCATGCTGGAACAGGACCGCACCCCCGAGACGCTCGACGCCCTCCAGCGGGGTGTGCTCCTCGCCGGCGGAGGCGCCCTGCGCCCCGACATCACCTACCGTCTCGTCGGCAGACTGCACGCTCCCGCGCGGCCCGTGCCGGCGCCGCACACCGCGGCGGTCCGCGGCGCCGCGCAGCTGCTCAGGACCGCCCACGGTCACCCGTCGCTGCCGGTCGTCGGTGTCGGCGCAGGGTCAGAGTGAGGGCCACGAGGCGGTGGGCCGCGTGTCCGCGACGGCCGCGGACTCCGGCTCATGACCGTGACCGTGGCCACGGCCCTGGACGTTCTGGACGGGTTCGTTGCCGACCAGCATGTCGGGATCGAACATGACGATCACGGCGGCGAGGACCAGTACGACGATCGGTCCGCCCACCATGGGGATCAGGGAGAAGAGCAGATCCATCGAGGACTGGCCCTGGACCCTGGAACTCGCGTCGACGTGCACGCTCATGGCGGCCATGCCGGTGTAGTGCATGCCCGTGACGGCGATGCCCATGATGACGCTCGCGGCCGCGGCGGACGCGAGGGTGTGCAGGGAGACGGCCGCCCAGAGTGCGGCGGTGGCAGCCGTGACGGCGATCAGGACCGACAGGCCGACCGTCACGGGGTCGAAGCTCATGTGCCCGGCGAACTTCATGCCGTTCATTCCGATGTAGTGCATCGCCGCCACGCCCGCGCCGGTGATGACACCGGCCACTCCCAGAGTGAGGGGCGAGGCGCCGCGGTACCCCACGATGAACACGCCGAGGAGGACCACGGCCACCGCGACACCCAGGCTGAGGAACGTGAGGGCCGCGTCGTAGCGGATCGACGCACCCTCGATGGTGAATCCGATCATGGCGATGAAGTGCATGGTCCAGATGCCTGATCCGATGCAGATCGCACCCAGGGTGAGCCACGGGCCGCGACGGCCCTGTGCGCCCATGCGTACCGACCGTGTCGTGCAGCGCAGACCGAGCGCCGCACCGGCGCAGGCCATCAGGAACGCGATGACGGGAGTGATCATTCCGTAGTTGAACTGGCTGACTGTGCTGTTCACCGAACGCCTTTCGGACCGCGGGACCCGTACGGGGTCCGCGTTGCAGGAACCTTTCCGCAGAACCGTCCGTGCGGGCAGACGAGCCGAGTTCACCGGCACCTGTGTCTGACTCGCTCCGGAACCGACCCTGGGGGCGGACGGCGGCCCAGTACATGACGTTCCGTCATGCCATGGCCTCGGGGGGTGAGCGGGAGGCCAATGCTAGGTATGAGCCCCCCGCTTGTCACCTTGAGATCTGCGACGCAATCAAATTGAGACTTGTACAGGCATATTCCTCCTGCATGCCATCACGCAGATTGCCCCTATATCTCACCTTTGGCCGCTGTCTTGGTCCCGGTCGACCTGTCCTCGCTCCTCGGATGCCGGTCCGCGCGGCGCGGGAGGAGCACCGGGGTGACCAGGAGGACGACTCCGGCGACCGCGATGGCGGCGCGGGGGCCGATGAGGGCCGCCAGCAGACCCCAGGCGGCGGTCATGGCCGCGATGGCGGCACTGCTGCTGACCGACCAGGCGGTCAGCGTGCGGGCGACCCGGCCGGGGTCGGTGTGGTCGAGGCGGTAGGTGGCGAGCACCGGGTTGAACACACCGCAGCAGGTCACCAGGCCGAGTTGCACAAGGATGATGAGGACCATCCCGGGGACACCGGGCTGGACGAACGCCAGGCCGAGAGGCCAGCACGCCCGCAGTGCCCCGGCGGTGCGGAGCACCTTGTGCTGACCGAACCGCGCCACGAGCCGGTGTGCGAGGCGTGCGCCGACCAGGCCGCCGACGCAGGGCGCCGCGAACACCAGGCCGTACTGCCAGGGTGCGAACCCGAGGTCGTCCAGCAGGAGTACGGCGAGCAGGGGCTCGGAGGCCATGATCAGACCGTTGACCACGATCGCGTTGAGGAGCAGCGGGCGCAGCACGGGGTGGGCGAGGATGTGGCGCCAGCCTTCGAGCAGATCGCGGGCCTTCAGCCGGGGCGCACCGGTTCGTTCGGGAACGGGTTCGCCGCCGCCGATGGCGCGGATGCCCAGTGCCGAGAGCAGATAGCTGACGGCGTTGGCCACCAGGGTCGTCACCGGGCCGAACACCCCGATCGCGTACCCGCCGAGGGGTGGTCCGACCATGGTCGAGGTCCAGGTCGTGGACTCGAACCGGCTGTTCGCGACCAGCAGGTCCGCCGGTGGCAGGAGCCCCTTCAGATACGCGCCGCTCGCCGCCCTGAACGCGATGTCGGCCGTCGCGACCACGACGGAGACGAGGAGGAGCTGGGCGAAGCCGAGCCGGCCGAGCGCGAACGCGGCGGGGACGCTCATCAGCGCCGCGAAGCGGATCAGGTCCATCGCGATCATGACCGGCCGTTTACGACGGAACTCCACCCACGGTCCGAGCGGCACCGCCAGCACGGCCCCCACGGCGCGTCCCACGGCGGCCAGCGCCGCCACCTGGGCCGGCCCGGAGTGCAGCACCAGGATCGCGATCAGGGGAAAGGCACCGAACCCGATCCAGGTGCCGTACGAGCTGACGGCGAAGGCCGCCCACAACCAGGTGAAACGCCGTCCCAGCGTCCGTCCGCCCGCCATCCCCGATGCACCCCTCGCCGATCCGAACGACCACACACTGACCGTCGGCATCAAAGCGAGTAGCAGATCACGAGATCAAACAACCGCATCACAGGGGCCGCACAACCGTTGGTTGTGAGGCTCGGCGGGCGAGCGTGACCGTCGCCGTGCCGCCGTCGCTGTGCCGCTAAGGTCGTCGGCGTGGATCTCGATGCCGTGCGTACCTTCGTGGCCGCCGCGGACATGGGGCGGTTCCAGGACGCCGCCGACGAGTTGGCCATCACCCAGCAGGCCGTCTCCAAACGTGTCGCCTCGCTGGAAAGGGCCCTCGGGGTGCGGTTGTTCGCCCGTACCGCGCGCGGAGCGAAGCTCACCGTCGACGGACAGGCGTTCCTGCCCCACGCCCGTGATCTCCTGCGGGCCGAGGAGCGGGCGATCGACTCCGTCCGGCCCGGCCGCCGTGCGCTGCGCGTCGATGTGATCGGCCGCCGGCTGGCACCCGCCGACCTGGTACGCGACTTCCATCGTGCGCACCCCGGGATCGAGCTCGATGTCGTGACCCTCTTCGACGCCGACGCGGCGGTCGACGCGATCGGATCCGGCACGGTCGACGCGTCCTTCCGCGCCGTCACCAGAAGTCAGCTTCCGGCCGGCATCGGGGCCGCTCGGGCCTTCGACGAGCCCATCCAACTCCTCGTGGGGCCGGGCCACCCACTCGCCGACGCCACCGCGGTCACCCCCGCCGAGCTCGTGGGCCACCGGATCTGGATGCCCGGCATCGTTCCCGGCACCGAGTGGGCCGCCTACTACGGCGATCTCGCCGCCGCGTTCGGCCTCACCATCGAGGTCACCGGCCCCGACTTCGGTGTGAAACCCCTGCTGGACACGCTCGCCGACTCCCCGTCACTGGCCACCTTCGTCGGCGAGCTGACCGGTTTCGGCTGGCCCGCCGACCAGGGGCTGCGGCGCATCGCGGTGAAGGATCCGGCTCCGGTCTATCCGCACTCCCTGCTGTGGCATCGCGACAACGCCCATCCGGCGCTCGCCGCGCTCCGCGACCACCACTGCTCCGGGTCGGGTGGACACTCCGGAGCGGGGACCTGGACACCGGCGTGGGCGTAGGGGGTCCGGCCCATCGAGGCCGTCATCGCGTGTCGTCGGGCGGCTGCTCCTACTGGTGCATGCCGGAAGGGACTGCGCAGTCCGCGATCGACACGTTCATCTCCGCGTTCAACGCCTCAAGCGGCACCTGTGTGATCGACCTGCCGTCCCAGGCCCTGACCTCGGACGTGGTCCTCTGGGGGCCGTTGGGGCGCGGCGAGGGCAGCGAGGCGGTCGAGCGGTTCGTGCTGGACATCCGGCGCCACCCGGCGGGAACCGGCACGACGACCCGCTGCTCGGAGGTCGACATGCCGGACGAATGGGCCCGCTACGAGTGGGTGTTCGCCACCCCGGACGACGGCCCGCGCCTGGCCGGGACCGACATCGTCCATCTGCGGCGGTCGCTGATCGACCAGATCATCGTCTTCGGGGGCGAGCCCGAGCCGTCTTCCTGAACCGTCGGGGAGACCGGACCGTCCTCCGTCCGCTGAGCCGTCGGAGAGACCGGACCGCCGGGGCCCGCTGAGCCGTCGGAGAGACCGGGCCGCCGGGGCCCGCTGGACCGCGGGCGAGACCCGACCGCCCACCGTCCCCGGCGAACCGGGGGCAGGACCCGACCGGCTCCCAGAACCCAAGGGCGGGGCCCGAACGTCCCCAGAACCCCCAGGGGCGGGGCCGGACCGTCCCCTGAAGCATGGGCGGAGCCGGACAGCCCCCTTGAACCGGGCATGGAAGCGGCCCCGGAACTCCCTCGGGAAATCCGGGGCCGCTTCGCGCCGGGCGGGCGTCAGGCCTGCATCGCGGCCTGTTCCGGCTCGTCGAGACGGTCGGCCGGAGCCTTGTCGGCCGCGACCGGGCGGGCGGCCGGGATGACGGCCGCGATGACGGCGGCCACCAGGGCGACGGCGCCACCGATGATCAGGGCGGTACGGAAGCCGTCCTCGGAGGTGATGGTGAAGCCGCCCATGTCGACGGTCAGCTGGGAGAGGACCACGCCGACGACGGCGGCGCCCACGGAGGTGCCGAGCGAGCGCATGAGGGTGTTGAAGCCGTTCGCGGCGGCGGTCTCGGAGAGCGGGACCGAGCTCATGATCAGGGCGGGCATCGCCCCGTAGGCGAGGCCCACGCCACTGCTGGTGATCATGAGGACGAGCATCAGGCCCCAGGCGGAGCCCATCAGCGCGAGGGACACGCCGTAACCGGCGGCGATGACGAGGATGCCGGAGATCAGCGTGAACTTCGGGCCGCGTGCGTCGGTCAGCTTTCCGCCGAGCGGGGAGACGACCATCATCATGATGCCGCCGGGGGCCATCCACAGGCCCGCCGCGAGCATCGACTGGCCCAGGCCGTAGCCGGTCGCCTCGGGGAACTGCAGCAGCTGGGGAACGATCAGCATGCCGGAGTACATGCCGAAGCCGACGAAGAGCGAGGCGAGGTTGGTGAGCAGGACCCGGGGGCGGGCCGTGGTGCGCAGGTCGACCAGGGGATCCCGGGTGCGGGTCTCCCACACGCCCCAGGCGAGCAGCACCAGGACGGCGGCGGCGAAGAGGCCGAGCGTCGTCGCCGAACCCCAGCCCCACTCGGCGCCCTTGGAGACCGCGAGCAGCAGACAGACCAGACCGATGCCGAGGCCTATCGCACCGGGTGCGTCGAAGCGCTGACCCTTGGCCCCGGCGGGGACGTCGGGGATCAGGAACCAGATCAGGACGGCGATCGCCACGGCCAGGACGGCGGAGCCCCAGAAGAGCACGCGCCAGCTCGCGTACTGGGCGACCGCGGCGGCGATCGGCAGGCCGAGACCGCCGCCGATGCCCATGGACGCGCTGACGAGCGCGATGGAGGAGCTGAGCTTCTCGGCCGGGACCACATCACGCAGGAGCGCGATGCCGAGCGGCACCATGCCCATGCCCATGCCCTGCAGGCCGCGGCCGACGATCATCGGGACGACGGACGAGGAAAGCGCGCACACCACCGAGCCCACGATGAGGGGCACGGAGCAGGCGAGGAGCATCCGTCGCTTGCCCAGCAGGTCGCCCAGACGTCCGGTGACGGGCACACAGACTGCCGCCACCAGCAGGGTGACCGTGATCACCCACGCCGTGTTCGAGGGCGAGCTGTGCAGGATCTGCGGCAGGTCCGCGATGAGCGGCGTGACCAGGGTCTGCATGATCGCCGCCGTGGTGCCGGCGAAGGCCAGCGTGGCGATCACGCCATTGGTATGGCGGGACGTCGGTGGGGTTCCCATCAAGGGACTCCTTGCATCTCTTTCGGGGCATCTCTTTTGGCTACCGGAGATGCAGTCTACATACCTTATGCATCATGCATGACATGTGCGCATTGCATAGCCTGTGCAAAGATGGGGGCGGGGTCGGCGCAGAAATTTGCCGCGTCGGCCCTGTTCAGGACAGTGGGAGGCAGTGGCACATGGGCAGGCCGACGTACGAGGTCGAGTACGAGCAGATGCTGCTCGGCAGGCACGCGCTCGCGGCGCACGGCGGGCGCAGCAAGGAGAGCGTGCTGGAGCGGAGTTCCTATATTCTGCTCAGCCGTATCCGCGTACAGGGGCCCATGTCGATCGGTGAGCTGAGCGACGCGTTCGGGCTCGACGCCTCCACCCTCAACCGGCAGACCGCCTCGGCCATGCGGGCCGGACTCGCGGAGCGCATTCCCGATCCCGACGGCGGACTGGCCCGCAAGTTCCGCATCACGGACAAGGGTGCGCGGATACTCGACGAGGAGCGCGAGCGGACCGTCGGCTCCCTGGACCGGGTCATGGCCGACTGGTCCGACGAGGACATCGCGGAGTTCGCCGGCTATCTGCGGCGGTTCAACACCGGCATCGAACGGCTCGGCGGACGGCCCTGGCCGCGCCCCTGACGTTCGTGGTCGCCGGTCGAACACTCGTCGGCGGCATCGGCATCGGCATCGGTCGGAAGTTCGTCGACGGCGGTCGCGCACTCCTCGACGGCGGCCTGGACGCTCGTCGACGGCGGTCGAACACTCGTCGGCGGCGGCCTGGACGCTCATCCAAGGCAGCCGGCACACCGGATGCTCCGGACGATCGCTCCCGCCCCTCCCCTCAACTCCCTTCACAGGCACGGCAGTAGGGACAGTGACGGGTTCATGGTGCCCGCGGAGGGGTACTCATGAGCCCTATGAGGGAGACCGGAAGATACCAGGCGCGGGGGCCCAGCGACCCAGCAAGCGCCCTGACGACCGAAAGCCCTTGCCCTTAAGCCGCCGATCGACCCCCGCCTGCCCTCACCTGCCCCTTCCCGCACATCCCTCACCGGTTGCCGGGCCCTTCGTCCGAGGCCGGCGCCACTGACACGCGCAAACGAGCCAGATCGACCAAAAGGCCTCGCTTGACGGTCTCGCCGAATAGCGTGCGAGAAATCGAACACCTCTCCCCACCTCCCTGCGGTCCGCGCACGTCACGGACCCCTGCCGCGCTAGGAGAACCGGGATGTCCGACGACCCCTCGGATGCGTACGCCCCGCAGCCCCACCGGGCCAGGCACCCCACCGTCCCGCCCGCCTGGGCCACCACCGAAGAGCACTTACCCGAGCGCGTCACGCGCCCCTCAGCACCTGGGCACCACCGTGACCTGCGCATTCTGCGCCGGGCCTATCGCAGACAGCGCCGGGTCGCCACCTTCGTCGTCCTCGCCTACTTCACCGCATTCCTGATCCTCTCCGTCCGCGCACCGGCCTTCATGACGAAGCCGGTCTCCGGGGGTCTGTCCACCGGCATGGTGCTCGGCCTGGTGCAACTCCCCGTCACCTGGCTGGCGATCGTGCTCTTCGAGTACACGGCGAGCCGGTACGTCGATCCGCTCGCACGCCGGATGCGGCAGCGCACGGCTCTGCTCGCCGAGCAGGAGCCCGGACAATGACGGAGTTCAGCGGCACCGCACAGACCTGGTCCCTGGTCGCCTTCTGCACCGTCGTCACCGTGACCCTGCTGCTCTGCGTCATCGCGGGCCCGGACCGGGACGATCTCGACGAGTTCTACACCGGCTACCGCTCGCTGTCCCCGATGCGCAACGGCCTGGCCATCGCGGGCGACTACATCTCGGCGGCCACCGTCCTCACCATCGGCGGAGTCATCGCGCTGTGCGGCTACGACGGTGTCGTCCTCGCCCTCAGCACCCTCCTGTCCCTGCTGCTCCTGATGTTCCTCCTGGCCGAACCCCTGCGGAACACCGGCCGTTTCACCACCGGGGACGCCATCGCCCGGCGGATGCCCGGCCGTGCCGTGCGCATCACCACATGTGTCGTGACCATCGCCTCGCTGATGCCGATGATGCTGGTCCAGCTCGCCAGCACCGGCCAGTTGCTCGCCTTCATCCTCGGTTTCAGCAGCACCACGATGAAGACGGGGTGTGTCATCGGCGTCGGCGGCCTGATGATCACCTACGCGGCCATCGGCGGGATGAAGGGCACCGCCCTCATCCAGATCCTCAAGATGGTCATGCTTCTCGGCTCGGGGTCCGTGGTCGCCTTCCTGATGCTGCGCGCCTTCGCGTGGAACCCGGGAGAGCTGTTCCGCACGGCGGCGGAACACAGCGGGGCGGGCGACGCGTACCTGCGCGCCGGGCTGCAGTTCGCCGGGGGTCCGCACGCCGACCTGGACATGATCAGCACGCAGTTCGCCATCGTGCTCGGCGGCGCCTGTCTGCCCCACGTCACGATGCGCATGTTCACTGCGGACAGCGCACGGCAGGTACGCCGCTCGATGTCCTGGGCGGTGTCGTCGGTGGCCCTGTTCATGCTGATCATCACCATCGTCGCGATCGGGGCGACCGCGCTCCTCGGCCGGTCCGGGATCACCACGGCCGACCCGCGCGGCAACACGGCCTACCTCGTCGGCTCCCGTGCGGTCTTCGGCACGCACGTCACCCGTGCCGAGACCTTCCTGTTCACCACGGTCACGGCGGCGATCTTCCTCACCCTGCTCGCCTCGGTCGCCAGCATGATCCTGGCCTGCGCCAACTCCCTGGCCCACGACGTCTACGCCAGCCGCGCCACCCCTCATTCACCGGTACGGGAGATGACCGTGGCCCGGGTCTCCGCGCTCGCCGTCGGAATCCCGACGATCGTGCTGGCCGGCCTCATCCAGCACCGCAGCCTCCAGCCCCTGGCGACGCTCTCCTTCTGTCTGGCCGCCTCGGCCATCGCCCCCGCGCTGATCTACAGCCTCTTCTGGCGCCGGTACACGCGCACCGGCCTGCTGAGCACGATGATCGGCGGCTCGCTCACGGTCCTCGTCCTGATGCCGGGCACCCGGCTCGTGTCCGGGACACCGATGGCGGCCTTTCCCCAGGCCGACTTCAACTGGTTCCCGTTCACCACGACCGGTCTGGTGTCCATTCCCCTGGGCTTCGCGTTCGGTTGGCTCGGCACGATGTCCTCGGGACGGCGTGAGACCCAGCGGCGGAAGAAGGACTACGAGCGGATCGAGGCCAGAATCCTGGCGGGGCCGGAGCCCAGGCCGAGATGAGGATGCCCGGGCCGAGATGACCACGCCTGGGCTGAGATGACCATGCCCGGGCCGAGATGACTCCGCCCGGACCGGGTGCGTACAGCATCTTTCTTGATGTTAGGTTTGGCTTACCTTACTGAACGGAACACCCAGTTCCGTACCTCTGCGCTGCCCGCGAGCGGGCCGACAAGGACGACCTCAAGTGCGCTTCGCCCCGTCGCCGTTCACCCGCGGCACGCACCCCCGGATACGCGTCGCGTGACCGTCTCCCTCTCCCCGCCCGACCTCGCGGACGCCGAGCGCGTCCGCCGCCGTCACGGCAGGCCCGCACTGAGCGCGGGCCTGCTCGCCGCGGCCCTGGCACTGACCGCCATGAGCGTGCTCAGCCTCGCCGTGGGCTCGGGCGACGTGGCACTGCACGACGTGGTGGCCGGGGTGTTCAGTCCCGACCGCTCCGTCCACGGCCAGATGATCATCCAGGAGGTCCGCCTCCCCCGCACGCTCGCCGGTCTGCTCGCCGGATCGGCGCTCGGTGTCGCCGGAGCCCTGATGCAGGGCGTCGCACGCAACCCCCTGGCGGACCCCGGCCTGTTGGGCGTCAACGCGGGCGCCTCCGTCACCGTCGTCTTCGCCATCAGTGTCCTGTCGCTCACCGAGCCCGCGCAGTACATCTGGTTCGGCTTTCTCGGGGCCTGCGTGGCCGCCGTACTCGTCTACGGCATCGGCAGCCTGGGCCGCGAGGGCGCGACGCCCGTGAAACTGGCCCTCGCCGGAGCGGCCACCACCGCCGTGCTCGGCTCGCTGACCAGCGCCATGCTGCTCGGGGACAGCCGGACGTTCGACCAGTTCCGGTTCTGGCAGGTGGGCGCGCTCAACGGCCGTGACATCGATGTCCTGTGGCAGGCGCTGCCCTTCATCGCCGTCGGCGGAGTGCCGGCCCTGCTGCTGGGCCCCTCCCTCAACGCCCTCGCCCTCGGCGACGACATCGCGCGCGGCCTGGGCCAGCGCATCGTCGCGGTACGGCTGGCGAGCGCCGTGAGTGTCGTCCTTCTCTGCGGCGCGGCCACGGCGATCGCGGGGCCTATCGGCTTCCTGGGCCTGGCCGTTCCGCACGCGGCACGCCTGATCACCGGCCCCGACTACAAGTGGATCCTCCCCTACAGCGCGCTGCTCGCGCCGGCCCTGCTGCTCTTCGCGGACGTCGTGGGGCGCCTGATCGCGCGGCCCGGCGAGGTACAGGTCGGTGTGATCACCGCCGCGCTGGGCGCCATCCCCTTCGTCCTGCTCGTCCGCCGCCGGAACGTGGTCGAACTGTGAACCGTAAGACCAAGTCCGCGGGCGGTACGGCCACCGCGCCCCCGGAGCCGACCGCTGCGACCGCTGCGACCGGCGCGACCGGCCGCCCCTCCCCCGCCGCCGCGCACGACGCCGTCGCCCGGCTGGCCCGCGTCCGACGCCGTGAGCAGGCCCGCGGTGCTCTCGTCAGCGGGGTCCTGCTCGCCGTCGTACTCGCGGCGTTCGCCCTGTCCCTCACCACCGGCGACTTCGTCATCCCGCTCGCCGACGTCCTCGCCACCCTGGCCGGGGGCGGCGACACGGGAACCCAGTTCGTCGTCCTCGAACTGCGCCTGCCGCGCGCCCTGCTGGCCCTCCTGGTCGGCGGCTGCTTCGGCCTCTCCGGAGCGGTGTTCCAAGGCCTGCTGCGCAACCCGCTGGCCAGCCCCGATGTCATCGGCGTCAGCGCGGGGGCCAGCGCCGCCGCCGTCCTCGCGAGCATGGTCCTCGGGCTGAGCGGGATCGCCCTGTCGGCGGTAGCCCTGACGGGCGCTCTGCTGACCGGGGCCGCCGTGTATCTGCTGGCCTGGCGCAAGGGGATCAGCGGCTACCGGCTGGTCCTCGTCGGCATCGGCATCGGTACGGGCCTGTCGAGCGTCGTCTCGTACGTCATGACGCGGTCGGACGTCACCGAGGCGCAGAACGCGTTCCTCTGGCTGACCGGCAGTCTCAACGGCCGTTCCTGGACCCACTTCTGGCCTCTGTTCGGCGGGGCGGTCGTGCTGCTGCCCCTGGCCCTGATCGCCTCGCGTGCCCTGCCGGCCCTGCAGTTGGGCGACGAGGCCGCCGGCGGTCTGGGCGCCCGTGTCGAACACAGCCGACTCGCCATGCTGGCCTGCGCGACCGCCCTCGCGGGCCTGGCGACGGCCGCCGCCGGGCCCGTCGGCTTCGTCGCCTTCGTGTCCCCGCCCATCGCCCGGCGCCTGCTCCCCGGGCGCGGCGCGGCCCTCGTGCCCTCGGCGCTGGTCGGCGCCGCGCTGGTGCTCCTCGCCGACTACGCGGCCCAGCACCTCATCCCCGGTTCGCAGTTGCCGGTGGGGATCGTGACCAGCCTCGTCGGCGCGCCGTACCTGCTGTGGCTGCTCGCACGCGCCAACCGCGTGGGCAAGGGCGGCTGACCGTGACACGACACTCGGACGAAGGTTCCGGCGAGGTCCGTGAACCGCTCCGCACCCTCAAGGAGACGACGGTGACCTCCCCGCACGCCCCGTACACCCCGGCTGTCCCGCCCGCGCCGCCTACCCCGCACACCCTTCAGGCGCGGGACCTCACGCTCGGGTACGGAGAGCGCGAGATCATCTCGAAGCTGGACGTCGATCTGCCACCCGGCCGCATCACCTGCATCGTGGGCCCCAACGCCTGCGGCAAGTCCACGCTGTTGCGCTCGATGGCGCGGCTGCTCGTGCCGTCGGCGGGAGCCGTCCTCCTCGACGGCCGCAGCATCCAGGAGCTGCCCACCCGGCAGGTGGCCGCGACGCTGGGCGTGCTGCCGCAGTCCCCGGTGGCGCCGGAGGCCATCACCGTCGCCGATCTGGTCGGTCGCGGCCGGTATCCGCACCAGGGCTGGTTCCGGCGCTGGACGCCGTCCGACACCGAGGCCGTCGCCGCGGCCATGCTCGCCACCGACGTCCTCGACCTCGCCGACCGGCCGCTGGACGAACTGTCCGGCGGGCAGCGCCAGCGCGTCTGGATCGCCATGGCCCTGGCCCAGGAGACCGACATCCTGCTGCTGGACGAGCCCACCACCTACCTCGACATCAGCCACCAGCTGGACGTCCTGGACCTGCTGACCGACCTCAACCGGCAGCGGGGTGTCACCCTCGCCGTCGTCCTGCACGATCTCAACCTCGCGTGCCGGTACGCCGACCACCTCATCGCGATGAAGGACGGCCGGGTCGTCGCCGAGGGCACCCCGGCCGCGATCGTCACCGAAGAACTGGTGCACGAGGTGTTCGGGCTGCGCAGCGCGGTCGTCCCGGACCCGGCGTCGGCCACCCCGCTGATCGTGCCGATGGGTCGGCACCACATCACGGCGTCGTCGTCGGCCGACGGCACCTCGCTCGCCTCGTCCCAGCCCCAGCCCCAGTCCCAGTCCCCGACCGTCTCCTGAATCTCTGCCCCCGCTTTTCGCCCCTGTCACCTCTCACCTCTGTCGAGTACTTCGATGAACCTCCCGGAAAGAGCAGCCACCATGTCCTCTCGCCCCGCCGACTCCGGCTTCCGACGCCGCCCGGGCCGTCTGCGCCTGCTGACCGGCGCCCTCGCGCTCACCCTGATGGGAGCGCTCGCTGCCTGCGGTTCGTCCGACGAGTCCGGCAGCCAGGACAGCGCTGCCCAGCCGTCCGACGGCGCGTTCCCGGCGAAGGTCGCCACCAAGTTCGGCACGGTCACCGTGGACGAGGCACCCAAGCGTGTGGTGGCGCTCGGCTGGGGAGACGCCGAGGCCGCGCTCTCGCTCGGTGTGCAGCCGGTCGGGGCCAGCGACTGGCTCGCCTTCGGCGGCGACGGTCTCGGCCCCTGGGCCAAGGGCCTCTACGACAAGAGCCCGCAGAAGATCGGCACGCTGGAGCCCGAGTACGAGAAGGTCGCGGCCCTGAAGCCCGACCTGATCCTGGACACCAAGTCCAGCGGCGACCAGACGCGTTACGACACCCTGAGCAAGATCGCGCCGACCGTCGGAGTACCGAAGGGCGGCGACCAGTACAAGATCTCCTGGGCGAAGCAGACGACCATGGTCGCCCAGGCCCTCGGTCTCTCCGACGACGGCGAGAAGCTGATCGCGGAGACCGAGAAGAAGTTCAGCGACGCGGCCACGGCGCACCCGGAGTTCAAGGACAAGACCATCACGCTCGGGTCGCGGACCGCGTCCGCCTGGGGCGCGTACGTCCGTGGCACGGGCCGGGTCGACTTCGTCGAGCGGCTCGGGTTCAAGAACAGCCCCGCCATCGAGGCCAAGGCCGGTTCCGCGTTCTCCGTGCCCGTCTCGGAGGAGAACCTCGGCCTCCTCGACGCGGACCTGACGGTGATGGCACCCATCGGCGTCACCGCGAAGAAGATCAGCTCCGATCCCCTCTTCAAGGCCGTACCGTCCGTGAAGAAGGGTCACTCCGTCGTCTTCGACGACCAGAACATCAGCTCGGCCTTCGCGATGGACTCCGTACTGTCCGTCGACTACGCGCTGGAGCACGTGGTGCCCCTGTTCGCGGCGGCGCTCAAGTAGCCCTCACGGTCCGCGGTGGCCTCAGGGGCCTCACGCGGTGCTCGCCCACACCCGGTCCGCGTAGTCGAGGAAATTGCGTCCGAGGATCTTCTCGATGCGTTCGGAGCGGTATCCGCGCTGTTCCAGGAGGTGGATCAGTTCCCTGAACTGGTCCACCCCGCGCAGATCGAGGACGAAGGGGAACGTGTCGGCGCGCTCGCCCGCCGCTCCGACTCCGGCCGCCCGGCGCAGCGCCACGTGCTCGGCGAGATCCGCGCGGTAGGCGTCGAGGTCGTCGATCGAGGTGACGGGCCCGTCGGTGCCGATGCCGACGTGGTCCTCACCGCACACGTTCACGGCGTGGTCGATGTGCTCGACGACGTCCGCGGCCGTGGCATGACCGGACTGGCTGAGGAACGGCATGAAGTAGATGCCCACGAACCCCCCGCGCGACGCGACCAGCCGCAGCTCCTCGTCGGTCTTGTTGCGGGGCAGATCGGCCAGCGCCCGGCAGCCGGTGTGGTTGATCGACACCGGTGTACGGGAGAGGGCCGCGGCCTCCAGACAGGTGCGCTCGCCGCTGTGCGAGAGGTCGACCATCAGGTCGTGTTCGTTGAGCGCCTCGACCACGCGGCGGCCGAAGTCGCTCAGGCCGCGGTTGGCCGGTGCCATGGAGCCGTCGCCGAGGTGATTGGCCTGGTTGTAGGTGAGTTGCACGACGCGCACGCCCAACTCGGCGAAGGTGGCGATGCGGCCGACGTCCTCGCCGACCGCGACGGCGTTCTGGAAGCCGTAGACGACACCGATCCGGCCCTCCTCCCGTGCCCGGTGGAGGTCGGCGACCGTGCGCACCTTCAGCAGGTCCGCCGCGTGCTCCCGCACGATCCCGTCCCACACGTCGATCTCGTGCAGCGTGTGCTCGTACGGGGGCAGATCGCCCATGGTGTAGCCGAGGGTGATGTTGACGGCGGTGAGCCCCGAGGCGCGGGCGTCCGCCAGGGTGCGGGCGTCGATGGTGAGTTGCTCGCTGGTCTGGTTGAGCTGTGCGGCGGCCTCGGCCGACCGGGGCGCGTTCGGGTTGTCGAGCTGCCCGAGCGCGTTGATGATCATGGGAGTGGAGTTCATCGCGCTTCCTTGTACGCGCCGCGCTCGAAGCGGTGGCCGCGCTTGACGGTGAGGGTGACGCTGCGCAGGTGGTCGATGTCGAGCAGTGGATTCTCGTCCAGGACGACGAAGTTGGCGAGCTTGCCCGCCTCGACGCTGCCCATGACGTCCTCGGCTCCGGCGCTCCGGGCGCCGATCAGGGTGGCCGAGCGCAGCACCTCCTCGGGCGGGATGCCGCAGCGGTTCACGAGGAACGCCAACTCCTCGAACAGGGCGGGGAAAGGGTCCTCGGGAGCGGTCTCGTAGTCGGTGCCCGTCGAGAGGTCCACACCGGCGCGGTACGCCTGAGCCGTGATGTGCGCGGCGAGTTGGGCGTTGGCCCGCGCGCGTGCGGCGTCCTCGGGCCCCTCCCCCGCCAGTTCGTCGCTCTCCCACATGCCGGCGGTCGCGTCGAGGACGGTTGCGCGGCGGCACATCAGGGCGAAGAGTGCGTCGAGGTGCGGATCGTCCTCGGCGGCGAACCGCTGGTGGTCGAAACGCGGTTTGTCCTTGTACGTCGTCAGCGGCACGTCGACGCCCTCGAAGGCGAGCAGCGTGGCATGGGAGACGCTGTCGACACCGGCCTCGACGACCTGTCGGGGTGTCGCAGGGAAGACGGCGGCGTGGGCCCAGACGGGGATGCCCTGGCGGTGTGCCTCTGCGGTGATCGCGGCGACCGTGCTGTGGTCGAGGTCGGCGTACACCTTGATGGCGGCGGCGTGCGTGCCGCGCGCCAGGGCCACCGCCACGCGCAGGTCCGTGTCCGGGGTGATGGCCTGCATCCACGGCACGGCGCCCGGGGTCTCTCCCTGGGAGACCTGGTGGGTGCGCGGGTCGTCGAAGAAGCCGGGTCCGGCCATCAGCGCGGCGTAGCGGATGTCCGGGCCGGGGATCTCGCCGACGAGGGTGGCCCGCGCGAGGTCACCGACCTGCCGCAGGTCGTCCGCCATGTCGCGGATCGCCGTGACGCCGCTGTGCACGAGTCGGTCGAGGACCGCTTCGGCGGCGGGCCGGTCGGGCGGTGTCGCGATGTGCTGGTGCGAGTCGATCAGACCCGGCATGACGAAGCGTCCGTCGAGGTCGTGGACCTGCGCGTCGGCCGGCAGTGAAGCCGCGATCTCCGTGTCGTCCCCGACCGCGCGGATCGTCGCGCCGTCGATGACGATCGACGTCGAGAGGCGGGGCGCCCGGCCGGTCCCGTCGAACAGCGTGGCACCGCGATACACGGTGACTGTCCCCGCCGGGGGCGGGGCGTGCGGGGTCGGCGCTCCCGAGGCCTCGTTCGTCATCTTCGCCTCTCGCTCATCGTGGTCAGCCGGCTCAGGGGTGGCCTGCTGATTCCGGGGTGGCGCGCCGGCTCTGGGGAGGGTCGGCCGGCCCAGGGGTGGTCGGCTGACCCAGGGGCGACCGGCTGGCCCAGGGGGTCACGCAAGTTGTTGCGGTGTACGTGTTGTTGCGCTGTACGTAACACATGTAACGTCTCCTGCAACATGCGACACCGTACGCCGCCGTACGCCGACGCCACAAGGAGTGGTCGGACTTGCCCGAAGCACCCCGCACCGCAGTGGACAAGGCCCTGGACCTGGTCGAGGCCGTCGCGCGGGCACCGCACCCGCCGCGCCTGACCGACCTGGCCGAGGAGGTCGGCCTGCACCGCGCGACCGCGTACCGCGTCCTCCTCGATCTCGTACGCCGGGGATGGGTGCTGCGGGCCGGTGACCGCTATCTGCCCGGCACCGCGGTGCTCCAGCTGTCGTCGTCCGCGGCCAGGAACTCACTGACGGCCATCGCCCGCCCCGTGCTCACCGAGCTGTCGGCGCGGACCGGCATGATGGCGAACCTCCAGGTGCTGGAGGACGACCGGTCACGGGTGATCGACGCCGTACGGCCCGACCGGCTGGCGATGATCACGGATCTGATCGGCGAGGGTCTGCCCGTCCACCGGTTCGCGGGCCCCCTCGCCCTGGTCGCCGCGCTCGCCCCCGCCGCCCGCGCCCCCTATCTGCGTCCCGCCGAGGCGGCCGGGCACCCGCTGGAGGGTCCCGACGGGCTGCTGGCCGGCATCGAACGCGCGGAACGGACCGGGTTCGCCGTCGAACACGGCCGCAACGAACAGCCCGTCGCCTCGCTCGGCCGCGTCGTCTCACCGACGTCCGGCGCGCCCGTCTGCGCGCTGACAGTTGTCGGCCTGGACGCCGAGTTCACGCCCTCCCGCCTCCCCGAACTGCGCGAGCACCTGCGCGAGGCCACCGACACACTGCAACGGCTCCTGACCGCGCCCGGCGCATCCACGGCCTCCTCCCACCCCGCGAACGGACCGGTATGAGTGGTGTCCTCGTTCTCGACCGCGCCCGCACCCGCGCCGCGCTCGACCCGCACCGGGTCATGGACGCGGTGGCACAGGCGCTGATCGCCGTGAGCCGGGGCGAGGCCTCCGCACCACCGCGCGTCGCCGCCCACGCCCCGGGCGGACTGCTCGGCGTCATGCCCGGGTACGTTCCCGGGCTCGGGCTGGCGGCCAAGCTCGTCTCCGTGTTCGCGGACCCGGCCCAGGCCGGACGGAGCAGCCATCGCGGCATCGTCGCCCTCTTCGACCCCGAGGACGGCCGCCCACTCGCTCTCCTCGACGCCGAATCCCTCACAGAGATACGTACCGCCGCGGCAGCCACCCACAGCGCCCTCGCCCTGGCCGCGCCCCGCCCGAGCCGCATCGCCGTTGTCGGTACCGGGGCCCAGGCGCGGGCCCAGCTCTCCCTGCTCGCCCTCCTCGATCCCACGACGCCCGTCGCCGTGGCCGGGCGGGAACCGCGGCGGGTCCGCGACGCCGCCGGTCTGCACCCCGCGGCCGAACCCGCCCCGAGCGCCGAAGAGGCTGTCCGGGGGGCCGATGTGGTGTTCTGCTGCACCGGCGCCGTCCGCCCGGTGATCCGCCGGGACTGGCTCGCACCGGGCGCCCATGTCAGCTCGGTGGGCGGCTCCCACGGCCCCGAGGTGGACGCCGACACCGTCCGGGACGCGGTCCTGTTCGCGGAGTGGCCCGGCGCAGCCGCCGCGCCGCCGGCGGGCGCGCACGAGCTCCAGGACCTGCCCGAGGGCAAGGCCGTCACGCTCCTCGGCTCCGTTCTCGCTGGTACGAACCCCGGTCGCCGGGACGAGACCGGACTGACCCTGTTCAAGTCCACCGGGCACGCCGCCCTGGACGTGGCCGCGGCCCATGTCGCCCACGCTGTCGCCGTGCGCGAGGGGTGGGGCACGACCGTCGACCTGTGAGCGCCCCCTGCCCACCCGATGCCGACGGGGCATGTCGGTCGCCTGTAGACAGCCGTCGAGAGCTGTCGGTCCGGTGTCGGCGGCTTGTCGGCGCGGACTGAAACCTTGCAGGAGATCCGCCGGGCGCACTTCCGGCAGGCGTACGACAGGCGACAGGCAAGGAATCCTCACCATGACGACTCAGGACACCCGAAGCACCCAGAACGCCGGCACCGTTGACAGCACTGGAAGCGCTGACAGCACTGACAGCACTGACAGCACTCACGTCACGATCATCGGCGCCGGGCTCGGCGGACTCACCCTGGCCCGTGTTCTGCACGTCCACGGCATCCGGGCCACGGTCTACGAGGCCGAGGCATCGCCGACGGCGCGTGCGCAGGGCGGAATGCTCGACATCCACGACTACAACGGCCAGCCGGCTCTGGAGACGGCGGGCCTCACCGACGAGTTCCGCGAGCTGATCCTTGAGGGCCGCGAGGCGATACGGGTCCTCGACGTCGACGGGTCCGTCCTGTTCGACAAGGCCGACGACGGCACGGGCGTCCGCCCCGAGGTGCTGCGCGGCGAGCTGCGGCAGTTGCTGCTCGACTCGCTCCCGGCCGGCACCGTCCGGTGGGGGCACAAGGTCAGCGGTACACGTGCGCTCGGCGAGGGACGGCACGAGGTGACGTTCGCCGACGGCACCACCGTCGACACGGGCCTGCTGGTCGGCGCGGACGGCGCTTGGTCCCGGGTCAGGCCGCTGCTCACCGCCATCACCCCGGAGTACGCCGGGATGTCGTTCGTCGAGACCTACCTGTTCGACAGCGAGACCCGGCACCCGGCCAGTGCGAAGGCGGTCGGTGGCGGCTCGATGTTCGCGCTCACGCCGGGCAGGGCGATCCTGGCCCACCGGGAGAGCCGCGGCACCCTCCACACCTACGTGATGCTCAGCGAGTCGCGGGAGTGGTTCGCCGACATCGACTTCGGCGACTCCGCCGGGGTCACCGCACGGATCGCGAGGGAGTTCGCCGGCTGGGCACCTGAGCTCACCGCGCTGATCACCGACGGTGAGACCGCGCCGGTCCTGCGTCCCCTCAACGCCCTGCCCGTCGGACACCGGTGGGACAGGGTGCCGGGGGTGACCCTGCTCGGCGACGCCGCCCATCTCTCGGTCCCGAACGGCGAGGGCGCCAACCTCGCCATGTACGACGGCGCCGAACTCGGCAAGGCCCTCGCCGCCCGCCCCGACGACGTCGAAGGCGCCCTCGCCGAGTACGAGGAGGCCATGTTCACCCGTGGCGCCGAAGCCGCCGCCGAGGGCACCGAACTCCATGAGCTGCTCTACGGCGACAAGACACCCCACAGCCTGATCGCCATGTTCACCGGAGACGCCTGAGACGCCTGAGACGCCGGATTCAACGGAGACGCCGGCAACGCCCGGACGCCGTGATCCACGGGCGGTCACCGCGCTGAGGGGCGGCGGGCACTGACAGCGTCGGCAGGCCTCGTGCGCCATCCGGGCACTGGTACCGCCGAAGCGGCATATGTGTCCGCGTTCCGCGGGCATGCGGCAGAGCATGAACCAACCGAACGACGGTCCCGACCGCGCCCATCGGCGCCCCGAGGGAGTCAGTGACGAGACCGTGGAAGCGCTCGGTGCGCTGTCCAAGGCACTGGAGACCACCGAGCGGGCCCGGGGACACCTGTACTCGTTCCACCAACTGACCGGAGGGGCCGACCTGGAGCTGGACCGCGCGGTCGGGCTCCTCCGCGAGGCGGGCCACACCGCGTACGCCGACCGTGTGGAGCGCGAGGTCCTGGGCCGCAATGTGATCCCCGGTCACTGGACGTTCCAGATCGTCGAGGCCTACGACGGGACCTACTACCAGCCGTTCAAGGATCTGGAGCGAAGTGCCCTGCGCGACCTCGCGGACGGACGCGACCACCTCTACGAGGCCGAGATGAAGGAGGACCGCCGCACGACGGGCCACCGCGACCACACCGCCCGCCCGGACAGCCCGGCCACCCCGTCCTAGTGGGGTCCTCGGGACTGTCTCGATTCAGGTAGCCGTCCCCAGGAAATCGGTGACGCCCTGATATGCGCCGGTGGACGCCTGGCCCGTCGTCCCGTACTCGAGGAGCAGCAGGCCGTTCGGCGTCGCTTCGTGGTGGAGCAGTCGCAGGCCGGACGGAATGCCCGGGCCGGTCAGCAGACGTCGGCCGGTCCGCAGGATCGTGGGGGCGACGACGAGGCGCAGTGTGTCGATCAGGTCCGCCGCGAGCAGGGCTTCGCCCAGGCGGGCGCTGCCGTGGATCTGGAGTTCCCGTCCTGGTCGCGCCTTCAGCTCGGCGACCGTCTTGAGCGGGTCGCCGTTGAGCACGGTCGTGGGGTGCCAGGTCCCCTCGGTGAGGGTGTTCGACACGACGTACTTCGGCAGCGAGTTCATCCGCCCGGTGAACGGATCGGCCGGGTCGGTGATCTTCGGCCAGTCGCGGGCGAACGCCTCGTAGGTGCGGCGGCCGAGCAGCAGGCCGTCGGCGAGGTCGAGCCAGTCGGAGACGCGCTGGACGAACGCCTCGTCGATGTGCGGTACCAGCCAGCCGCCGCGCGTAAACCCGTCGCTGGTGTCCTCGTCCGGTGAACCGGGGCCCTGGCTGACCCCGTCGAGCGTGACGAACCCGGTGAGGGTGATCTTCATCGCGAGGCCATGTTCTCGGCGAGCGCGGCCAGTTGACCCGCGACCGTGCCCCAGCCGTCGGCGAACCCGAGTTTGTCGTGCCGGGCACGGGACTCCGGGTCGCCGTGCCGTACGAGCATCCGGTAGTCCGTGCCGTCCGGGTGCTCACGCAGTGTGATCGTGGCGGTCATCGTGACCGGGGCGGGGTTCGCCGGACGCCAGGTGCTGTCGACGGCGTTGGTGAACACGATCCGCTGCAGTTCGTCGACGGCGAGGAAGCACGCGTCCAGGTGCGGGACGAACTCGGTGGCGTCGTCGCTCATCCGCGTCACGAACGCCCCGCCGGGCCGCAGTTCCAGGTGGTCCACCCGACAGCGCATCGGGGCGGGGAGCCACCACTTCTCCAGCCGGGACGGGTCGGCCCAGGCGCTCCACACGGTCGCGCGCGGGGCGCGGATGATCCGCTCCAGGCTGAGATCGAGGTCGGGGTTCACTGTCGGTTCTCCTCCGGGTCGGTGACGAACTGTTCGAGGCGGTCCGTGCGCTCCTCCCATGTCCGACGCTGCTCGGCGAGCCAGTCGTCGACGAGGGCGAGCCGGTCGCGGTTGAGCACACAGGTGCGGACCCGGCCGGACTTGACCGTGCGGATGAGCCCGTTCGCTTCGAGCGTGCGCACATGCTTCATGAACGAGGGGAGGGTCATGGGGAACTCGCGGGCGAGCTCACCGACGCTCGTGGAGCCACGACCGAGACGCCTGACGACCGCGCGCCGGGTCGGATCGGCGAGCGCGACGAACACGCCGTCCAGTTGCGTCGAATACTGTGCCATGAGGCTAAGTATTGCGACACGTGAAGGCCGGCGCAAGGGATCACGTCACCGGGCTCAGGCCGCTTCGGGGGGACCCTCCACCGGCGGCTGCGCCGGTTGCTCTGGCCTGCTCGGTCCGCTCAGCCCACTCAGTTCGGCGGTGAACTGCGCCCCGGCGAGCAGGGCGAGGTTGGACAGCCACAGCCAGATGAGGAAGACCACCGCGCCCGCGAGGGAGCCGTAGAGCTTGCTGTAGGTGCCGAGCGCGGAGGTGTACAGGGCGAAGCCACCGGAGACGACGAGCCACAGGCCCGCCGCCAGTATCCCGCCGGGGACGCTGTGCTTCCGGCGGCGGGCCGGTACGGGTCCGGTGTGGAAGACGATGACGACCAGCAGCGCCACCAGGCACAGCAGGAGCGGCCAGCGCAGCAGGTTCCAGGCCCACGCGGCCACCGCGTCGAAGCCGAGAAGGCGGCCGGCGGTCTCGGCGATCGGCCCGGTCAGCAGCAGGAGGAGCGCACTGACGAGCAGCAGGCCCAGCAGGCCGAAAGCGGTGAGCAGGATGCGGGGTGCCGTGTGCCAGGGCGACCGGTGGTCGGCCTCGTGGTGCATGCGGTGCAGGGCGCGGCGGAAGACTGCGAGGTAGCTGGAGGCGGACCACAGGGCGCTCACGATGCCGCCGCCCAGCAGCGTCCAGGCGGCCGAGCCGTCTCGCAGCGTCTGGGTCAGCACGTCGTGCAGCTGCGTGCCGGACTGGTCCGGGGCGTAGGCGGTGACGTGGGCGATGAAGTCCTCGGCGGTGCCCGGGCTGATCATGCTGAAGGCGATGACGGTGACGAGCAGGGAGGGCAGGACCGCCAGGATCGCGTAGTAGGTGAGGGCTGCCGCGTAGTCGGAGACGTCGTCCCGCCACATCGACAACGGCGTACGGCGCAGGGCGACGCCCCAGGCAGCCGGGGTCCGGGTACGGCGCCATACCGGCTCCAGTGCGCGCGGGCCGCCGCCCGTGACGGCGGGCCCTGGTTCAGCGGACATGAGACCTACGGTGGGAACGGGTGGAGAAGCGGACGCGCGTGCGCACGCTGTACGGGGTGAGGGAGCTCTCCGTCCGGGCGGCTAGCTCGGCCAGGGCGGGCAGGACGGCGGCCGGGGCCGCATCGGGCTGGAGCCGGACATGCAGGCGCACCTGCAACTGCTTCCGTCGTGCGAGCACTCGGGTGCGGCAGCGGCTGACTCCGCCGATCCCGACCGCGTGCCGGGTAACGACGTCCTCCAGGGCGCGGGTCCGCAGTGTGCCGCCGGGCGCGGGCAGCGGCAGCGACGGGCGGGCCCCGCCACGCAGCAGGCGGACGCACCACAGAGCGAGGAGCACGGTGGCGGCGATCGACGCGGCCATGATCGAGGGCGTCCACCAGCCGGTGGAGCGCAGCTCGGCGAGTCCGGCCGGATCCACCAGCACGGCACGGGCGCCGGGCTCGGGCCACCAGGCCGGAAGATGTGTGGCCCAGGGTGCCCGGGTCAGGGCCAGCCACGTGCCGCCGAGGAGAAACACCAGGCCGACCGCGGCGAGGGCGGTCCGGTCGAGGACCGTACGGGAACGTCGCATCAGCGGGTGACTCCTTCGAGGGCCGTGTCGTCGGCACCGGCCGTGAGCGTACGCTGCGCTGCACCGCCGTCCCCAACCGTGGTCGTACCGGGATCCCAGGCGGCCCCGGGCCTGACCCTGATGCGCAGTCGTGGCGGGCGACGCAGATTGCAGCTCTCCAGCGCCCCGCGAGCCAGGTGCCGTGCCTCGTCGAGCGCGTGGGCGCGGTCGCCGAAGGCGAGACCGGCCCGGACGCTGACACTGCGACGGCGGACCCTCACCTTCACCGGACCGATCCCCTGCGTCTGGCCCACCGCGTCCCTGACGAGCGCGGCGACCGCCGTACGGTCCAGGGCCGCCCACAGGTGCGGAGCGGGCGTGGTGACCGTGAGCAGTCCGCGATGTCCGGGGGTGAGGGCCAGGACGACCATGAGCAGGCCGAGGAACGCGACCGCGGCGGCGCAGGCCGTGACGGTCGCCTCACCGGGGCCGTGCCGCGAGAGCCAGTGCAGTGCGTCGGTGCGCCAGACCGCGGCCGACCGGCCGGCGGCGTGCACCAGGATCAGGTCGACCGCCAGTGCGCCGCAGGCCACCAGGGCCGACAGGGCGAGCAGCAGGGTAGGCAGCCGTCGCCCGGACCACCACCGCAGCGGCGTCCGCGAGGTCGGCGGCGCCTGGGCGGGCTCGTCCGCGGGAGGGTTGTCCGTGGGGGTCCTGTCCGTCGCAGGTCCGTCCATGGCAGGCCAGTCCGGCGGGCCGCTTTTCGCTGCGCCCGGTACCGGGACCGGTGTCGTCACCGGCGCCGGGACCAGAGCGGTGACGCCGACGCG
The DNA here is from genome assembly GCF_042677425.1 of Streptomyces sp. NPDC127119. Taxonomy (NCBI): domain Bacteria; kingdom Bacillati; phylum Actinomycetota; class Actinomycetes; order Kitasatosporales; family Streptomycetaceae; genus Streptomyces; species Streptomyces sp. NPDC127119. The sequence goes on from NZ_JBHXTO010000006.1 coordinate 60,190, forward strand.
TGCTCTGGTGACGTCGAGGCCCGTCAACTGGTGCGTACGGGCGGTGACATGGTCCTGCAGTCGGCGGACCGTCTCCGGCAGGGGCGCCGGGTAGGGCAGGGTGACGTCGACACGCACGTCCGCCCGGCGACCGTGCACGTCGGCAGAGCCCTTGGAGGCGTGAGCCCTGATGCCGGCGCCGATCCCGGTGCTGGTTCCTGACCCTGACCCGGGACCGGTCCCTGTCCCGGCCGCGGTCCCGCTCCCCGTTGCCGGGACAGGGACGGCCTCGGTGGCCGCGCGCTCGGCGATCCTGCGGACCGCCTTCGCCGAGACGGTCGTGGTGCCGCGCCGGTCCGCCGTGGTCATCGACGGCTCCGCTCATAGCCGTCGCGCAGATCCTGGAAGCTGCCTCCGCCGTCGAACCAGTGGCCCGCGGCCCACCCCAGGCCGCCCAGCGCGGCCACGAGCAGGAACGCCCCGAAGCCTCCGAAGAAACCGGCGAAGGCCAGCGCCATCCCTGCGATCATCCCGACGAATGCTCTGGTCACGTGGTCACGTCCATGTCCTGGCCTCTTTCACCGTTCCTCTTTCGCCGGTCCTGATGCACCGGTCCTGATGCACCAGTTCTCTGGCACCGGCTGGGCGCCCTGCGGTGTGCGAGGGCCCGCTCACTCCACGCGGGAGTCCGTCGTCGGCGACTCGCCGTCCTCCTCGGGCAGATGCACGTCATTGACCGTGACGTTGACCTCCACCACGTCGAGGCCGGTGACGCGCTCCACCGCCGAGATCACGTTCTCCCGCACATCGCGGGCCACGTCCGTGATGGGAACGCCGTACTCCACGACCAGGTCGACGTCGATGGCCGTCTGACGCTCGCCGACCTCGACCTTCACTCCGCGTCCCACATTCGGCCGACCGCCCGGCACGCGGTCGCGAACGGCGCCGATGGTGCGGGAGAGGCCGCCGCCCATGTCGTACACACCCGGGATCTCGCGGGCCGCGATACCCGCGACCTTCACCACGACGACGTCGGCGATCGATGTCCGTCCGCGGTCCGCCGCCGGCTGGTCGGCGCCGGTGACACCGCCGGACAACGCCGTCGTCGTCTGCGCCGTCCTGCTGCCCTGCGGCGCCGATACGTCCTTGACGGTCGACGCGGTCGGTACGGTCTGCGTGGTCATGGCACGTCCTTCTTCCTGTAGCCGGTCGGCTGCTCTCACTGCGATGGACCCGCCGCGGCCACGCCTGTGACGCGGATACCCGAAAAATCTCAGCTCAGCTCCTGACACCCGCGTCTGTCTCACCTATATGTCCGCATGAATGTCCGAGCCTTCGCGGGCCATCCGCAGCGGTGCCGGCAACGGATCATGCGTAGGGACACACCTGTCCCCTGGCTGTTTCACGGGCTCACGCGAAACAAGCGGCAGCACCCGCGTCACAGCGGGCGCCACCGACGTGTCCAACCTGCGGAACCGGACGAGAGGAGCCGCTCAGTGGCGGGGGCCCGCAGAGATAACGCGCCACCGGACGCCCGGGGCGAGACCGACGACGCCCTGCTGGCGGTACGGGCCGCGGAGGGGGACGAGGACGCCTTCGCCGTTCTCGTACAGAGCCATGCCCCGTCACTGATCCGGCTGGCCACCCGGCTGCTCGGCGGGCGGGCGGAAGCGGAGGACGCCGTGCAGGACGCGTTCATCAGCGCCTGGCGACGGCTCCCGGAGTTCAGCCACCGGTCGTCGTTCAGCACATGGATGTACAGGATCGTCACCAACCGCTGTCTGAACGTGCTGCGCGCCCGCAAGCCGGTGGCACCTCTGGAGGCCGCGGGAGAGCTTGCGGCGCCCGAGCACTCGGCCTCCCCGGCCCGGATCGCCGAGGCACGCGACGCGGTGCGTGAGCTGGGCGAGGCACTCGATCAACTGTCCGTCGAACAGCGCGCCTGCTGGGTACTGCGAGAATTGGACGGTCAGTCCTACGAATTCATCGCGGACACGGTCGGCATCAGCCAGGAGGCTGTGCGCGCCCGTGTCTTCCGCGCACGACGCTGCCTGACACAAGCAATGGGGGCCTGGCGATGACCTCTCACACCGACCCGCCCAGCGCGGACACCGGCGGCGTCGACGACGAGCAGCTGCCGTGCGGCAGGCTGCTGTCCCGGGTCTGGGACGACTGGGAGCAGCAGACCGACGACCCGCACCGGCAGACCTGCCCGCACTGCCGACAGGCCGTCCTCGATCTGGACGATCTGGAGTTCGCGGTCCGCGGCCTGCGCGACGAGACGGCGGACGGCTACGCATCCGAGGCGACATCGCTGACGCGGCGCGTCATGGAGGTCGTGCGTCTCGAACTGCGTCCCGGCCGCCCCGTACCTCTCGGCGAGCCCGCCGAGGATCTGTGGATCATGGAATCGGTCGCTGCCCGTGCCCTGCGTGCGGCGGCCGAGACGGTGACCGGCGTACGGGCGGGTTCGTGCCGTCTCCTCCCCCTCTCCACCTCCGACACCGCCGACGGGCCGGTCGAGGTCCGCCTGGGCATTCACGCCCCGGCCGGCGTCTCACTCCCGGAGCTGGCCGAAGAGGTGCGCAGGCGGGTCCGGGAGGCCGCGGACCGTGAGTTGGGCGTGGCCGTGGCGACGATAGACGTCCATGTCACCGACCTGATCGACACCGCGGACGACAGCCAGGAAGGTCGTACCTGATGACCCGCGACACCGCACACACCTCGCTGGCCGAGGAGATCGCCCGGGCCGTGGAGAGCGTGCCGGGGGTGGCCTTTCTCCGGCCGGGGCTCGCCGGCCGGCTGCGCTCGACCCGGGTACGGCCGCAGCGCGGCAAGGACGAGGCTCCGGCAGCGGGGGCTCCGACGGCGGGGGTACTCACTGCGGGAGTGCTGACGCCAGGGGTGCCGATGACAGGAGGGTCGGCAGCGGGCGTTCGGCTGGGTCGGCCGGACGGCACCGGGCGCCGCCATGTCGAGATCCACCTCGTCGCGCTCAGACAGGCACGGGCACTCGACGTGGCCCGCGCCGCACGCCGTCGCGTCGAGGCCCATCTGGTCGAGAGGTTCCCTGCCGAGCCCGCACCGGCCCGGGTCACTGTGACCGTCACCGGGCAGGTGTGACGGCGGGCCGGTGTGATGCCGGACTGGTGACGGTGAGGTCCGACGTCTGATGAAGGAGGCCCGCTTCCGCGACTGCCGGCCTCCTTCATCAGACCTCAAGCCTCAGGTTGCAGGCCTCCCCGCGTCACGCGTCACGCGGGGAGGTTCAGCAGGGTGAGCGGCGTGGAGGTCGGTTCCTCGGAGCCGCCCTTCGGCTCGACCGTGACCCCCATGCCCGACGCCCCGGCCACAGCGCCCTTCATCAGGACGGCCTGGCTGGTGCGCGCCGGGTCCATCAGACCGGCGGACCGCATGGTGCCGTCGTCGTCGAACCAGAGCTGGTAGACCTTGCCCCGGGGCGGCTCGGTCATCCCGGAGGCCATGAAGACGGCCCTGTCACGGCTGTCGGAGACGACGACGGTGCCGGTGGCGCCACCGGCCAGTTTCGTGGTCCGGCTCTTGGCGTCCGGCGCAGTGAGCACAGCCGCGATGCCGTTAGCTCCCCGGTCGGCCCGGCGTGCCTGCTCCAGCGCGTCCTCGGCACGTTGGTGCTGCCACACCGCGGTACCGCCCAGCGCGGCGGCTGCCGCGAGACAGGCGGCCAGTGCCCAGCGCGCCACCGGGCGCCCGCGTGATGTCGTCCGTGCGCGGCGCGGCAGGGCCGGGCCACCGGGTCCCTCCTGTCGGACGGTCCGGATCTGTTGCAGCACGTGTTCCCGCATGGCGGGGCGGGGCGGCAGGGAGACGGCGAGTCCCAGCCGGGCGGCGGTGGCGGACAGTTCGGCCGTCTCCTGGGTACACGGCTCGCACTCCCCGAGGTGCCGCTCGAACGCCTCGCGTTCTTCGTCGGACAGGGCGTGCAGGGCATAGGCGCCGGTCATTGTGTGCAGATCCGCAGTGGTCACGCGGTCACCCCCAAGCAGTCACGCAGTCGGATGAGTCCGTCCCTCAGCCGGGTCTTGACCGTGCCCAGCGGAAGCGCCAGGGCTTCGGCCACCTCCCGGTAGGTCAGCCCGCGGTAGTACGCGAGGTCCACGGCCTGACGCTGGATGTCGGTCAGGGTGCGCAGACAGCGCCGCACCTGTTCACGCTCCAGCCGTGCCTCCACCTGCTCGGTCACGTCGTCGTAGTCGGGCGTGCGGTCCAGTTGGGCCGCCTTGTGGTCCCGGGCGGCCGCGGCCTCCACCGAGCGCACCCGGTCGACCGCCCGCTGGTGGGCCATCGTGAGGATCCAGTTAACGGCCGTACCGCGGTCGGCGCGGAAGCGCGGGGCCGTGCGCCACACCTCCACCAGCACCTCCTGGGCCACTTCCTCCGACTGGGCGCGGTCCCGCAGGACCGCGCGGACGACACCGAGAACCGGGCTCACCACGGCGTCGTACACCGAGGCGAACGCCTGCTCGTCGCCCAGGGCCACACGCCGCAGCAGCTCCTGCAGATCGGGGTCAGCCGAATGGTGTCTGCCGATCTGGGCGACTTCGTTCACCGGGGTCCTCCGTCGTCGGGATATCCGTACAGACATCCATGGGACATCCGTCAGGACATCTCCGGACGTAATCCGGTGCCGGGGGCGCGGCGGATTGGTCCCTGACACCCATGAAATCGCAGGTGGAGCCGGACTGCTCGGGCAGGCCGACGAAAGGGCGTACGGTGCCGTCCCGACCGGCCGGCCAAGCCCCCGACCAAGCCACCGCCCCGTCGGCAACGAATATTGAGTGAGACAGGTGCGGTGAGCTGCGGCGGCTCGACAGGCAGGAGCGGGAATGACAGTGCACGAACAGGCGTCCACCGATGAGTCGACGGGCGCGCACGCCCCCGCGCTGGCGGTGCGGCAGCTGCCCCGCTCACCCCGCGCCGCCGTCCTGTTCCTGCACGGCGGCAGGTCCGACAGCCGTGCCCCGTCCCGTCCCTGGCACCTCGCGGCCGTGCGCATGAAGCCGTTCGTACGCGCCGTCGCCCGTGCGATACCGGACGACGACGTCCTGCTGGCGGAGGTGCGTTACCGCGTACGGGGCTGGAACGGCGGCGACGCCGACTCCCTGCGGGACGCGCGGCGGGCGCTCGAAGAACTCCAGCGCCTCGCTCCGGACGTCCCGGTCGTTCTCGTCGGCCACTCGATGGGCGGCCGGGCGGCACTACGGGCGGCGGGCGCGCCACCGGTCCGCGGCGTGCTGGCGCTGGCTCCCTGGTGCCCCGAGGGCGAGCCGGTGGCCCAGCTGCGGGACAAGGAGGTCGTCGTGCTGCACGGAGACCGCGACCGTGTCACGGATCCCCGGCTGTCCAAGGCACTCGTGCACCGGGCCCGTGCGGCAGGCGCCCGGGCGGCGTTCGTGGACATGGCGGGCGGTGACCACGCGATGCTCCGCCACGCCGGGGACTGGCACCGCACCGCGGTCTCCACCGTCCTGGAGATGCTGCCGCCCGCCACCGGGACCTCCGGTGCTACCGGTGCTACCGAGGTGTCAGGACACTGAACTCGTTGCCGTCGGGGTCGGTCATCGCCACGTACCCGGGTTCGTCCTGGCCGGTGTCGAGGCGTTTCGCCCCGAGGGAGAGCAGCCGGTCTACCTCCGATTGCAGGTCACCGTCAGCGGTGGGGGCGAGGTCGAAGCGCAGCCGGTCCCTGCCCGTCCTCGGCGCCAGCGGCGGCCCGCCCCACGTGACCTTCGGTCCGCCGTGCGGAGAGCGGATCGCGGTCTCCTGATCCTGGTCCCAGACCAGGGGCCAGCCGAGTGCCTTGCTCCAGAAGTACCCGACCTCCTGCGAGCCGTCGCAGGCCAGCGCTCCGACAAAACCGCAGTCGGCGAGGAAGTTGTTGCCCGGCTCGATGACGCAGAACTCGTTGCCCTCCGGGTCCGCGAGCACCACATGCTCCTCTTCCGGGAGCTGGCCGATGTCGATGTGCTGTGCGCCGAGTGCCAGCGCCCGGTCCACCGTCCGCTGCTGGTCCTCCAGGGACGTGCTCGTCAGATCGAAGTGCATCCGGTTCTGACCGGCCTTCTGCTCCTGCGACGGCAGGAAACGGAGGCGGAACCCGGTGTCGTCGCTGGGCAGGAGCACGATGCCGTCGTGCGGATCGTCAACCGTCTCCCAGCCGAGGAAGCGGGACCAGAACCGCGCGAGATTCTCTGGTTCCCTCGCGTCGAAGCACAACGCGAACAGCTGACGACTCGTATCCCGGTCCATCTCCGGTCCCCCTGACTGGTGCTGGCGGCAACGCGCGTGGTCGCCACCTCGCACGCGAGCCTAGGCGTGTGCCCACCTCACCCGCATCCGGGTTTCCGCCGACGCGGCGGCGCTCACACCGAGGAATCGGGGACGGAGTCGGAGTCGGAGTCGGTCGAGTGACGGGTCCCGCACCGGGCCCGGTCGGGCCAGACACCCACACGGTCCGATTCCGCCGCCAGACGGACGCGACCACGCGGACCGTAACGCTCCACGTGGTCCCGGGTCAGCTGGAGGGAGGCGCCCCGTGCGGCCCAGGACGGTGCACTACTCGGCGCCCCAGCCGCCGGGCCCGCGCGGGTCTCCGTCGACGTACGACCGTCGCGACTGCGAACCGTGCGGCGGACCTGTCCGGAGGCGAGGGGGTCGTGGACGACGACGAGGGTGGTGGCGCCACGTTCCGCGTTGACGCGGCGCAGTGCCGCGAAGACCTCCTAGCCGCTCGCGGCGTCGAGTTCGCCCGTGGGTTCGTCGGCGAGCAGCACCCGGGGCGCGCTGGCCGTGGCGAGCACGACGGCCACGCGCTGCTGTTCACCGCCGGAGAGTTCGGCGGGACGCCCCGGTCGCGGCAGTACGCGACACCGAGTACATCGAGGAGTTCGGCGGCGCGCGCGGCCCGCGTGCGCCGCGGCACCCGCACGTACTTCATCGGCAGCGCCACGTTCTCCAGAGCCGTCAGATACGGGCAGCAGATTGCGTCCCGCCTGCTGCCAGACGAAGCCGACGGTGTGCCGGCGGTAGCCGAGCCCTCGCGCCGTAGCAGGGCGGGCTCGGCCCTGAGCACCTCGCTTCAGGGGCCTCTGGACCGCAGGCGCTCCACCGCTGTGTGCGCCGCCAGAGCCCCGGCTATTCCGGGAGTTCCAGCATGGGCTCGCCGCAGGACTGGCACTCGGCGTAGACGTCGAGTTCGTTGAGTATCTCGGCGTATTCGGGGTGGCCCTTGAGGGCGGCCATGGCGGCGAGCAGATAGCGGGTCGAGATCTGGTCGTGCTCCGCCGTGGCCAGCGTCTCGGCCAAAAGCCCCAGTGCTTCGGGGAGGGCCTGTCGGTAGGCGTCCGCGATGTCGTCGGGCAGGTCGTCGGGGACCTCTCCGAGGTCGCCGGAGCAGATGGCCACGAGGCCGACGACGTACAGGTAGTCGTCGCGCTCGGTCCGGGCCGCCAGCAGGCCGCGCGCGAGGGTGACGAGGTGGGGCACGGCGGCGTAGGCGGCCGGCCAGGCGGTTCCCTCGGAACACAGGTAGGGCCACAGGTCGCTGAAACGCTCACCGTTCGTGGGATCCGCCACCAGTTGCCGCAACTCGTCCGGGACGAAGGGCGCGTCCGGCGCACCCCGTCCTTCGGACCAGCCCCGGTGGTCGAGGGCGGGCCAGCGCGGATCGTCCAGAGAGATCATGGGCGAGAGTGTAAACGGCGCACAACTGACGTACACGCACCGGCTTTTGGCACCTCATGAGTGACGCATTGCCAGTGACACCTTACGGGTGGCGCGGCACGGGTGACGCGTTACGAGGCCGCGGCCCGAGGCGGGGATCCGGCTTCCCGCCGGCCGGCCCTGTGGACGGCCGGCGGGTGTGGAGCTAAGCATCAGGCCGCGGCGGCCGACTTGACCGCGTGGGCCACCTGCGCGCGCAGGTCGGCGAACTCGCTCGACTCGCGCAGTTCGTCCGCGTCGACGGCACCTCGCGGGAGGGTGATCGGCAGGTCAAGGGCCACGGTGCCGGGGCTCTTGGTGAGGACCACGATGCGGGAGCCGAGGAACACCGCCTCGTCGGCGGAGTGGGTGACGAACACCGTGGTCCGTCCCGTCTCGGCCGTCACCTGTCGGACGTCCTCCTGGAGCCGTTCGCGCGTGAGTGCGTCCAGTGCCGCGAACGGCTCGTCGAGCAGGAACAGCGGGTTCTCGGCGGCGAGGGCTCGGGCGATGGCGACGCGCTGCTGCTGGCCGCCGGAGATCTCCCACACACGCCGCTTCCCCGTGCCTTCGAGACCGACGCGGGCCAGCAACTCCGCCCGCCGCTTCGGCCATTGGGCACGGTCGACCCCCGCGTACCGCAGCGCGAGGTCGATGTTTCCCTGCACCGTCCGCCAGGGGAACAGCCGAGGCGTCTGGAACACCACGCCCGCCGTTTCGCCCGGCCGCGGCGCGGCGCCGGAGACGCGCACCGAGCCCTGGGTGGGCTGCTCGAACCCGGCGATCAGCCGCAACAGTGTGCTCTTGCCGCAGCCGGACGCGCCAACAAGGACCAGGAACTCCCCCGCAGGGACGGTCAGATCGACCGGCCCGACGGCCGTGACCGTCTCGCCGCCCCGGCCGTACCGGTGGGTGACGTGGTCGAGCCGGACGGACCCCGCCCGCTCGGCACCCACGGTCTCAACTCCCTTGCTCACCGTGTCACTTGAGGACATCGGGAAGTCCCTTCAGATAGAAGGCCTTGCGGACAGCGTCCTGGGACGGCGCGGCATCGATCTGCTTCTGGCCGGCCAGGAACTCGGCGGTGTCGGTGACATAGCCCAGCAGTTTGCCCGGACTGCCTTCGGTGCCCAGCCAGTCGGCGGAGGCGACCTCGTCCGGAGCGAGGAACACCCCTTGTGCGAGCTGGGCCTTGGCGTCCGCCGCGCTGATGCCCAGCTCGGCGGCGACGGCCTTGACCGAGCCGTCGGGGTCGGACTTGAGCAGGCTCAGGGCCTGTGCCTCGACCTTCCGCCAGGTGTCGATCGCCTTCGGGTCCCTGGAGATGAGTTCGTCGGACACGACGGCCAGGTCGAGGGTCGGCTTGCCCGCCGCACCGATCTCCTTGCTGCTGGTGAGCTGGGTGCCGGTCTTGCGCAGCTCGTCCAGGGTCGGCAGCCAGACGTAGGCCGCGTCGATGTCACCCCGCTGCCAGGCGGCGATGATCGCCTGCGGTTGCAGGTCGACCAGCTTGACGTCGGACGTCTTGAGCCCGGCCGTCTCCAGCGCCGCCAGCAGGCTGTAGTGCGAGGTCGAGGCGAAGGGGGTGGCGACCGTCTTCCCCTTGAGACCGGCGACATCGGATATACCGGCGTCCTTACGGGCCACCAGAGCCTCGTTCTCACCCGCCACGTCGAGAACGAACGCGACCTTGTACGGGATCGGCGAACTCCCGGAGATCCCGCGGGCGAAGGGGCTGGAGCCCAGCGCGGCGATGTCCAGGGACTTGCCGAGGAAGGCCTGGTTGACGCTGGCGCCGGAGTCGAACTTGATCCAGGTGATCTTGTAGTCAGGCAGCTCCTTCTCCAGCAGTTTCTTGTTCTTCACGAGCAGGTCGCCGCTGGGGAAGGCGAAGTAGCCGATGCGCAGCCGCTTGGAACCGCCGGAGGAGGATGCCTCGCTGTCCGAGGAGCAGCCGGTGGCCGCCGCGGTCACCGCTGCCAGGGCGCCGGCGAGCAGCAGGCGTCGGGATGGGCCGTGCGGGGTGGAGCGAGACATGGTGGGGCCGTTTCTGTAAGGGGAGGCAAGGGACAGGAGACGGGAGAAAGGAGTCGGGAGTCCGAGTCGGGATACGGGAGTCGGAGTCTCGATACGGGAGTTGGGAGGAGAAGCGGGCCGGGGACTGCCGGCGGAACTCCGCCGGAGGAAGCCCCCTAGACGTGTCCGCGCCAGGGCACGACAGCGCGCTCCAGCCGGAGCAGCAGGCCGTCGATGACGAGTCCGGATATCCCGATGGCGATGATGCCGACGAGCACCACCGGGGTGTTGTTGTAGTTGGCGGCGTCCTTGACCATGCCGCCGATGCCGGGCAGTCCGTTGACCAGTTCGGCTGCGACGAGGGAGGAGTAGGCGACGCCCACGGCCAGCCGGATGCCGGTCAGTGTCTCCGGCAGGGCGGACGGCACGATGACGTCCTTGACAACGTCCCACCGGGATCCGCCTAGGGCACGGGCCGCCTCGATCAGGCTCTGCGAGACGGCGGTCACCGCGGTGGTGGTGGAGACCGCCACCGGCGGGAAGGCCGCCACGGCCAGCAGTGTGATCTTGGGTTCCTCGTTGATGCCCAGCCAGATGATGAGCAGCGAGAAGTATGCCAGCGGCGGCAGGGTCCGCAGGAAGGTGATCCAGGGCTCGAAGAGCGAACGGACCCAGCCGACGGTGCCCATGACGAGCCCGAAGACCACCCCGAGCGCGATGCCGATGCCGGCGCCGAGCGCGATGCGCCGCAGGCTGATGCCGAGGTGCTCGATGAGGGTGGTGCCGTTGTAGCCGCGTACGCCGTCGTGGGTCGTGGACACGTCGATGAACGCCCTCCAGACCTTGGCCGGCGGCGGGACGAGTGTCTCGCTCCAGGTGCCGCTCGCCGCCAGCAGTTGCCACAGGAGGAGGAACAGCAGGAGCGAGCCGAAGGGCAGGGCGATGTGGCGTACGCGGGCCGTGCCGCGACGCCGTCGCCGCACAGGCGGTTCGTCGGGCGGCGGAGCCAGGTCGGTCGGGGGCAGGGAGGGGATGGTGGACATGGGGACGGGGCCTCCATGGGCGCCAGGGGCGCAGGAAGATGAGCGGTCGTCGAGGGCGGCCGGGGCCGGGATGGCTCAGAGAACGCACCGGGGTGCGGGAGAGCGGACTGCGGAGGCCGCCGCCGGGCACATCACCGGACGGCGGGGCGCGTCAGAAACGCGGAATCAACAACATGCACAACGCGAACAACACGAAACGGGGCGTCGGCACAGGTCGATGACCAGGCGTCGCACCAGCGGTTCGTGATTCATGGGGCCCATTTGTACAGCAGCCACGGCACTTCACCAAGAGGTGTCCCAATACCTGGGACCAAGTGCCGTCGCGGGTACGGCCGCAAGGCGGCTCGCGCAGGAGGCTCAGAAGGCTCGACTGCGCTCCGCGTGGTCCGGGAGGCGGCCCTCGGCATCCCGTACGAGCGCCCCAGCGGCCGGCTCCGCGAACTCCTCACCGCAGTGCGCCAGTTGCTGAAGACGGGCAGCGCCGACCGGACACGCGCGGTCGACCTGGCCGTCCGCGACGACGGGGAGACCGCCGCCGCCGAGGTGCGCCGCTACCGCGAGGCCGGGGCGACGGAGGTGGTGTTCACGTCGACGGACCCGGCCGGGCAGTCGGACCGGCGGCGCACCTGGAACGGGAAACTGCTCGGGGAACCGGCGAACACCCGAGAAGACGTCGGGCGTCCACTGTTCATGCGTGCACGGTTCGAACCCGTACGGTTCAGGCACACACAGTTCAAGCGTTGACGTGACGGCGCGCGGCCGTCCCGCGCGGAGCGGCGTGGTGCGCGGGCTTGTCCGCGCCCGTGCTCTGCAGGCGTCGCAGCCACAGAGACGTCACGGCCAGCAGACCCGTGAACACCAGCATGAAGAGCGCGGACACCCACATCTGTCGGCTCCCTGGATGCTGCCAGCCCACCCAGGCGGCCGACGCGGCCCACAGCAGGACGGCGGCGGCGTAGAAGGTGCGCATCCGGTGCAGCTGCCGCACGGCCCTCAGGGACATGGAGTGATCTTTCTTCGGTGCCATGCCGGGCCGTGTACCCCCGATGCTCCCCGATTCACCGGTCATCGGCCTGCGTTCCCCCGGTTCCCGGCCGACCGGCACGCTGTTCGAAGTCACGCCGTACCGCCGCTCCCTGGTCCTCGACCAGACCTGACGGATCCGGGAGTTCGAGTACGGCTCTGCAGTGTTCGCACACGGTGTCGTGCACGGCGGGCCTGCTGCCGCACACCTTGCAACGGCGATGTGCTTCGCGGTCGCTGTCGTTCTCCGTCATGACATCTCCTGCTCGCGGTCGGACCGGCCATCGTGCGGAGGCCGGGTGCCCAGGGAGCGAGCCATGACTCCCCCGAAGCCGTCGCGGCGGAGCCCCGGGAGGATCACTCGGAGAATCGCTCGGCGGCCTATTTGGATTCGACCCGGCCCAACGGCTTCGCGCCGGTCGTCAGCGCCTCCCGCGTCGTCTGCCACGCGTCGTCGCCGGGATGGAACCGCGTACGGAGGTAGGCCGCGGTGAGCCGTCCGACCGCGGCGACCCGCTCCGGGTTCTCGTCCGTGGTCTCGGCGACGTCGTACCCGGCGATCCCACCGAGCCCGTGTTCGGCGTCGAAGAGGGTGAGCAGGGTCTTGGGGCCGGGCGCGAGGGTGTACGGGTCCACGTGCCAGTCCGGCCCCATGTCCGTGAAGTGCCGCGAGTCGTCCTTGTCTCCCGCGACGACCAGCGCGGGTGTGGTCATCGTGGAGAAGTCGACCACCTTGAAGAACGGGATCGCCTTGGCCATGGGGCCGTTCAGCACGTCACCACCCCTGCCGGGAGCGGCCAGCAGCACACCTGCCTTGATACGGGGTTCGGCGAGGTCCACCTCCTCCCCGGAGTCGGGGTCGGTGACGCGGGCCCCCAGCAACAGACCGGCGGTGAAGCCGCCCAGCGAGTGACCCGCGACCGCGACCTTCCCGTGGTCGATCCGCCCCGCCAGTTGCGGCACGGCGGCCTCGATCACATCGAGCCGGTCGAGGATGTCCGTCATGTCCTGGGCACGCGAGCGCCAGAAGAAGGGTCCGCCGGGGACGCCGGCGAGCACGTCACTCAGCGTCCTGGAGCTGAGATGGGTCGGCTGCAGGACCACGAACCCGTGCGCCGCCCAGAAGTCGGCGAGCGGCGCGTATCCGTGCAACGAGGAGAGATGGTTCGAGCCTCCGTGACCGTGGGAGAGGAGGATCACGGGCAGATCGGTGCCGGTCGCCGGCGCGGAGACACGCACCTGGAGGTCCACGGGCCGTCCGGGCACGGACAGCACCACCGGGCTGTACGAGAGGACGGGCGCGGGTGAGCCGAGGACGGCGGCCGTGCCCTTCGCGGCCTGCGCCCCGGCCTCGGTCCCGGCCTCCGCCCCGATGTCACTGCCGATGTCCCCGGCTATGTCACTGCTGGTGTCGCTGTCCGTGTCGGTGTGGGTGTACGCACTCATGATCAGCGGTTCCCTTCTGGTCGGGTGGTCAGGCATGTCCGGTCTCGGCTAACCTGAACCGGAACGTTGCTCCACATAGTATTCGGAACAGCGCTCCGCTTTGTCAACCGCAGCCGGAAGGAAGCCTGGTGTCCACCGAGAACCCCGCCGGAAAGGCGACGGCCCGCAACAAACGGGCCGACGCGGTGCGCAACCAGCAGACGCTGCTCGCCGCCGCCGCCGAGGTCTTCGTCACCTCGGGCGTCGACGCGCCGATCCGCCAGATCGCGGCCAAGGCCGGGGTCGGGATGGGAACGATCTACCGCCACTTCCCGACCCGGGCGGACCTCGTCACCGCCGTCTACCGCCACCAGATCGAGGCATGCGCGGAGGCCGGTCCGCGACTGCTGGCCGAGGCCGATTCGCCGTTCGACGCCCTCCGCCAGTGGATCGACCTCTTCGTCGACTTCCTGGTGACCAAGCACGGACTCGCCGACGCCCTCCAGTCGGACAGCAGCCGCTTCACCGCGCTGCACACCTACTTCCTCGACCGCCTGGGACCCGTCTGCACGGAACTGCTCACGGCCGCGGTCGACTCCGGGGACATCAGGCCCGGCACACAGCCCTACGAGCTGATGCGCGGCATCGGCAACCTCTGCATCGGACGGGACAGCGACCCGCGCTACGACCCGCGGCGGCTGATCGAGCTGCTGCTCCTGGGGCTGCGGCAACCTCGGCAGACCTGAGCCGGACCGTCCCCGCGCCGGCTCCCGCGCCGACCCGCTCGCCACAAGGACGTCACGGCATCCCCCGAAGGCTGTCACGACTTCCCAAATGACTCTGGACACCACGGAGTTGGGACATCACCATGGTGCGCACATCATGGGTCGGCAGTGGGGTGTCGACCGGCGGGGCGAGCCGGGGGTGGCCGTGGAGTACGAACGATTGCCGCGCGAGTACCGGATGAGACGGTCCCGCAAACACGCGTTCCTCTGGGTGATCGCCGTCGGCACACTGACCCTGGTACTGCCCCTGTGGAGCGCCGACGACCTGTCCGCCTCGCTCCGGTACCCCTTCCTCCTGGCATGGGTGGCCCTGATGGGGTGGCTCTTCTACGCCACCCTCCGCTGCCGGACCGCCGTGGACATCAAGGCGATCCACGTACGCGGCATGGCCAAGCGCCGACGGCTGGCATGGGAGGACATCCAGGACATCAGGGCGGAGCTCAATCCCGCTTCGGCGGTACAGAGCGGTGCGGCCAACGTCCTGGTGCACGCCTACGGCCGGGACGGCAGCAAGGTCCTGCTGCCGTTCGTCGACGACCTGCACGTGAACGTCGAACGCGAACTGCAACTGCTGATCGGCGCCTGGGAGGAGTTGCGCGGCGAGGACTGGGTCCCCGACCCGCAGGCCGCCTTCCTCATCGACCGGCGCGACGCCCGTCAGGCGGCCTTCATGATGGGATTCGCCGCCGTGATGCTGGCGTTCATCCCGCTGACCGTACTGATGCTGCTGCCCCTCTTCGTCGACCTGCCGGAGTGGCTGGCGTCGGTCCTGACACCGTTCCTGGTCATGGGGGTGGGGGCGCCCCTGATCTTCGTACTCGCCGCGACGGCCTCGTACCGCAGCCGTCGGAGCAGCAGCGGCTGACGCGGATCAGGCCTCGGGAGCCCGGAGAAGGCCGGGAGTCCGGAGAAGGAACGGGAGCAGGTGTTCCAGGAGGGCGTCGGGGCGTTCTTCCGGTACGTAGTGACCGCAGTCGGGCAGGACGACGCTGTCGAGCCGCTCGGTCACACGGGCCAGCAGGGCTTCCAGACGGTCGCCCTGCCCGCGGGCCCCCGCGACACCGAGGACCGGCATGGTGAGCGGATGCTGCTTACGGCGTTCGTTCTGGGCGATGTTGTCGTCGGTGGCCCGGTAGTGGTCGAAGCTGGCGCGCAGCGCTTCGGGGTCGCGGGCGATGGTCTCGACGTAGAAGTCGACCGCCGAGTCCGGCAGCGGCCGCACGGCCTTGTGACGGAACTGGTCGCCGTAATAGATGTGTTCACGGCCGCGGACGAGTTGTTCGTTGACGGATCGTTTTCGGTTGAAGGCGAAGTGCCACAGCATGTCGTTCTGCGCCTCGGGGCCGAAGACGGGCAGGGCGGGCGCGAGTCCGGGGATGGTGGCGTCGAGCAGGGCGAGGCGTTCGACCGCGTCGCCGTGGTCCGCGGCGAGGGCGTAGCCGATCCACATGCCGACGTCGTGTCCGGCCATGGCGAAACGGTCGTGGCCCAACACCCGCATGAGGGTTACGAGTTCGGCGGCCACGGTGCCCGTGTCGTATCCCCCGTGCGGCTTGTCGGACCGTCCGACGCCGCGCGGGTCGACCGCGACGACACGGAAGTGTTCGGCCAGACGCGGCATGACGAAGCGCCACACGTACCAGTTCTGCGGCCAGCCTCCGACGAGCAGGAGGGGTTGTCCGGCGCCTCCCTGGACGGTGTGCAGCTCCACCTCGCCGACGTGCACGAGGGAGCTCTCGAAGACGTCGGTGAAGCCCTCGGGAAGCCATGGAACTCCGCTCACGGTGCCGAATCCGGCGAGTGGGCGGTGGGTCGTCGCGGTCATGGGCGTTCTCCTCGGGGATGCGGGACAGAACCCCTCCAACTGGTTCTCGCGAACCACTTAAACCGGTTCGCCAGACCCATGTCAAACGTTGGCCTCCCTTCGGCGGAGCGGCTACCATGAACCACCATGACCGGTTCACCCGCCGCCCGAGGCACCCCTACCGCGGCCCATTCCGCGACCCCTGCGCGGCGCAGCCCGCAGGAGTTCCGGCTCGGCAACGAGATCCTCGCGTTCCGCTTCGTCGCCACGCTCGGGGAGCGGCGGGCCGAGCCACTGGAACGGATCACCACCCCGGAACAGCTGCGGGCGTGGTGCACGGCCAATGACCTCGGCGGCACGGACATGCCGGTCTCCGACGCACTCCTGCGGGACGCCCGCGAGCTGCGCGAGGCCATTCACCGGGCAGGGAGTGCCGCCGCAGTGGACGGCACGCCGGAACCGGCGGACGAGGAACTGCTCAACCGCTGGACCGCACGTCACCGGGCGCGGCTCACTCTCACCGGCGGACGGGCGCAGTGGCATCTCCCGGACACCGACCCCGCGCGCGCCGCGCTCGCCGTCGTCGCCCTGGACGCCGTCGCGACGCTCGGCGGCCACCGCGACGGCGTGATCAAGCGGTGCGAGCAGCCCACCTGCGGTGGGCTCTTCATGGACACCAGCCGCGGCGGACGACGCCGGTGGTGCTCCATGGCAACCTGCGGAAACAAGATGAAGAAGGCCAACCTGAAGGCGGCAAGGGGCGGGGCCTGAGCCGAGGCCGCAGCCAAAAGCGGAGCCGATCGCCGGCCCCGCACGCCGCACGGACCCGGCCGGACGAGCCCACCCCGCTCGCCACGCCGGCGCGATCAGCCGGCCGTCGGCAGGGGGAAGAGCAGGCAGCTGCTGGTGGCGTGGGCGAGCAACCGGTCGGTGGAGTCGAGGAGTTCCGCCTGCGCGAGGGCGGTACGGCGGCCACTGTTCAGGACGGTGCCGACAGCGCGGACCTTGCCCGTGTCCACGGTGATCGGGCGCAGGAACTTCAAGGAGAGGTCGAGCGAGGTGTACGCCATGCCCTCGGGCAGCAACGACTGGACGGCACAGCCGGCCGCCGAGTCGAGCAGCGTGGCGTAGACACCGCCATGGACGCTGCCGATCGGGTTGTAGTGCTCCTCGCCCGGCTCCAGGACGAAGACGGCCCGGCCCGGCTCGACCTCCTCCAGGGCGAAGCCCAGGGCGGCGGCGATGGGCGGGGCGGGCAGGCGTCCGGCGACGATGTCGCGCAGGAAGTCCAGGCCGGTGGCCTTTCCCACGGCGCTCGCCGAGACGGCCGGATCCTCCCAGGTGAACGTACGCGTTCTGTCCATGACCCCTTCTCCACCAGTCATTTTCCCGGACGCTTCCCCGGCTGACTATTTTTATCGAAGCTAGCCAGTCCGCCCTCTGGCTGTCAATGGCGAAGCTGGCCTAGGGTCGTCCCATGGAGTGGGTCGAGGTCAGCACCGAGAACTGCACGGTCCAGCGAACACTGGACGTGATCGGCGAGAAATGGTCGCTGCTTGTGCTCCGGGACGCCATGAACGGGGTCCGGCGCTTCGACGACTTCCGGCGGCACATCGGCCTCTCGGACGCGGTGCTCGCGGACCGGCTGCGCAAGCTGGTCGGAGCGGGAATCCTGGACAGCGTTCCCTACCAGGAGTCCGGCCGGCGTACCCGCAACGAGTACCGGCTCACGAAGAAGGGCTGGGACCTGTGGCCCGTCATGCTCGCCCTCAAGGGATGGGGAGACCGGTACACCGCCGACCCTGAGGGGCCACCGCTCGACGTCTTCCATGCTGACTGCGGCGAACCCGTACACACGGTCGTCAACTGTGGTCACAGCCACGGCCCCCTACGCCCCCAGGAGGCACGTACCCGCCCGGGGCCCGCCGCACGGCCCGTCGGCAGGCAGTAGACGACCGGTCGTACACTCGCCGTATGGGACGGACCAGCGATGCCAGGGTGAAGATCCTCAGCGCCGCCCAGTCACTCATCGGGCTGCGCGGTTACTCGGCCCTGGGTGTGGCCGAGATATGCAAGGCGGCCGGGGTGCCCAAGGGCAGCTTCTACTACTTCTTCGAATCCAAGGAAGCGCTCGCGCTGGCCGTGATCGATGAGCACTGGACCGGCCAGCAGCGCACCTGGGAGCGCATCCTGAGCGCTGACACCGACAGCGGCGCCGACGCCGACCCACTGGACCGGCTGCGCCGGCTGTTCGAGGAGACCGAGGCCGGACAGCTCGCCGGGCAGGAGGGCTGCGGCAGCGTGTCGGGGTGCCTGTTCGGGAACCTCACGCTGGAGATGAGCAACCAGACGGAGTCCGTCCGCGCGCGACTGCAGGAGATCTTCGAGGCCCAGGTCGAGATGGTCGACGCGGTCATCGCCGAGGCCCTCGCCCGCCAGGAGGTCACCGTCACCGACACCCGGGAGGCCGCGCGCTCGGTGGTCGCGCAGTTGGAGGGGCAGGTGCTGTTCGCCAAGCTCTACAACAACACCCGACACCTCGGGTCGCTGTGGACGAACTGCCTGGCCCTGCTCGGTGGCCGCGCGACCGGTGAAGCGACCGTCCGTGAAGCCACGGTCGGTGAGGTCACGGTCGGAGGCTGACTCCCGCCGGAGGACACCTGGCCGCGGCGGCCACCTGAGGTCTCGTCACCTCTTCGTCACTGGCCGCGCCAGATGTTGTCGAAGGCCGCGTTCTCGATGCTCCGGCGCTGCCGTACGGCCTCCAGTTCCCGCACCGCGTCGTTGACCGCGGCCAGCACGGTCACCACCGTGTCGTCGACGAGGGTCGCGGCGTCTTCGGCCGGTTCCTCGTGGACGCCCACGGCCGCCGCGAGGAAGGCGAGAACGGGTTCGCCGGACGTCCAGCGGTCGGCCGCCCGGCGACGGGCCGGTGAGTCGGTCAACGTCGTGGCGTCGCTCCGGAACGGGATCCACTGGTGGCGCGGGCGAGTGGTCCCCCCTTCCTCGCCCAGGACGTCGAGATAGGCGGAGGACAGACCACGGCCCCGCCGCCACAGCCAGTCCTCGACCGTCTCGTACGGCGCCTCGCGGGTCAGCGCCGAAGCGGCCTCGTCCAACAGGCGGTCCCCGGACGCTCCCTGCGGGCCGGGCACGATGCGGTCGTCGTCCAGAGTGAGGGCCTGGGCCTTGCCGAGATCGATCAGTTCGGCTCCCGCGAGGGCCAGCGACAGGTCCCCCTGTCCGACGGGACTGCTGGACGCCACGTCCATGGTGATGATCAACAAATCGCGCGGTGTGGTCATGCGAGCTCCATGTCAGAGGCATCTGCGTCGGAGGTACCGGTGTCAGAGATGTCGGTCCCGACATCATCACCTTAGGCTCCCGCCGACCGGGAGGCGTGACCTCTCACCCACGTAGCATGACGGGCATGGAGCTGCGCCAACTGCGGTACTTCGTCGCGGTCGCCGAGGAACTGAACTTCGGCCGGGCCGCCGAGCGCCTGCTGATCGCGGGGCCCTCCCTGTCCCAGCAGATCAAGGCCCTCGAACGCGACCTGGGTGTGCGGCTGTTCGACCGCGACCGCCGCTCGGTGTCCCTCACCCCGGCCGGTTCGGACCTGCTCCCGCACATCCGCGCCCTGCTGGAACGAGCCGGTGACCTCCAGCGGCGCGCCGGACGGCTGGCCGGATCGGAGCCCGTACGGCTCGGCTACGTCAACTGGCTGCCTCCCGACCTGACCACGCGCGCCGCAGCGGTGGCCCGACTGCACCTCGACGCGTGGATCGCGCCCTCGCACACGCAGGCCGCCCGGGTCACCGACGGCAGCCTGGACCTCGCCGTCTGCTGGGTCAGGACCGAGGACCTGGAACGACGTGGCCTGCACGCCCGGCTGATCGGCGCCGACCGTCTCTACGCCGTCTCCACCGGAGACATGACGAGCAGCGTGACGGCCCGGGACACCGCCGTCCTCCTCGACGACGACACCACCTCCTGGTCGTCCTGGAACACCTACGCCGAACTGCTGGCACGGGACACCGGGGCCCGTGCGGTACGCATCACCGACGGCGGTATCACCGGGCCCGCATTCTTCGACCATGTGCGCCGCAGCGACCGTCCGGTCATCAACTCGCCCAAGGGACAGACCACTCCCCTGCCGACCGATCTGGTCCGGCGTCCGGTCGTCACGCCGGAGATCCACTGGACCTGGTCCCTGGTCCGCCGCGAGGACGAGGACCGTCCCGCGGTACTCGCCCTCGTGGACGCGCTCTGCGACGGCGTGGGCGACCTCGGCCTCCACGTCCCTGACGCCTGGCTGCCCGAAGGTGACCCGCACCGCTAGAGCGCATCAGCTCGGGGCTTCTCCGCCGCCAGGTCGGCCGCCATGCAGCTGTACCGCTGACATGCGCTGGAAGGCTGCGCCTACCAACAGCTAGGAAACCGGTCCTGACCAGGGCCCCCTCGACCTTTGACTCCCCTCTCGGAGCGGCCTACATTCCAGATAGTCGACCGGTCGGCTAGTGGATCGGACGAGAAACCACCTCATCCCGAAGAAGGTCATCATGAGCTCCCAGAACCAGAAGGTCGCCGTCATCACCGGTGCTTCGCAGGGCATCGGCGCGGCCCTCGTCGACGCGTACCGCAAGCTCGGATACGCCGTCGTCGCCACCTCACGCAGCATCGAACTCTCCGATGACGCGGGCGTCGTGACCGTGCGGGGTGACATCGCCGATCCCGCGACCGCCGAGCGCGTCATCGCCGCCGGCGTCCAGCAGTTCGGACGTATCGACACCCTCGTGAACAACGCCGGTCTCTTCGTCGCCAAGCCCTTCACCGACTACACCGCCGACGACTACGCCACCGTGACCGGTGTGAACCTGACCGGCTTCTTCCGCATCACCCAACTGGCCGTCGAGCACATGCTCGCCCAGGGCAGCGGCGGCCACATCGTCAACATCACCACCAGCCTGGTCGACAACGCGGACTCCAGGGTCCCCTCCGTGCTCGCCTCGTTGACCAAGGGCGGGCTGCAGTCCGCGACCAAGTCCCTCGCCATCGAGTACGCGACCCGCGGCATCCGCAGCAACGTGGTCTCCCCGGGCACCGTCAAGACCCCGATGCACCCCGAGGGCAGTCATGCGGCCCTCGCCACCCTGCAGCCGGTCGGCCGACTCGGCGAGGAGAGCGACATCGTCGACGCGGTGCTGTACCTGGAGAACGCCCCGTTCGTCACGGGCGAGATCCTGCACGTCGACGGCGGCATGAGCGCGGGCCACTGACCCTCCGAGACCGACCCGCCCCACCACGCCCCACCCCGGCACGCCACGCCCCCACTGCAGCGAGCCCGGCCCCGGCGACAGGAGAACTCCGATGAGCGACATGACAGACAGTGAAGCGATCCTGCGAGGTGTGCTCGACCGGTGGAAGGCAGCCGTCGACCAGCACGAACCGCAGCAGGTGGCCGCGCAGTTCACCGAGGACGCGGTCTTTCAGGGGCTGCACCCCCACAGCGTCGGAAGGCCGGGCGTCGCCGCCTACTACGCGTCCCAGCCCCTCGGGCTGACGGCCGAGTACCGGATCCTCGAAACCCGGCGCCCCGCCGACGACCTCGTGCTCGGCTACCTGAGCGTCGACTTCTCGTTCACGGACCGCCCCACACTCGGCGTCAACCTCGGTGTGCTGGTGCGGCGCGGAGAGGAGGACTGGCAGATCAGCTACTACCAGGTCTCACAGCCCAGTTGAGCCGGTTTGCTGCCGACCGGGAACTGTTGCTCGGTCGCTGTCGGCCAGCAGAAGCCTGGCGGCCACCGCCGCCCCGTCGGTGCGGATCGCACCGGCCACGGCGGTGGCCCGTACCCGTGTCTCGGGGGCCAGGGCCGTCCTGAGCGCGGCTGACAGGGACTCGACGGTCGGGGCAGGACCGTCGTGGGCCGCACCGATGCCCAACTCGGCCACACGGGCGGCGAAATACGGCTGGTCACCACCCTGGGGCACCACCACCTGAGGTGCGCCGGACCAGGTAGCAGTGGTGGTCGTACCCGCGCCGCCGTGGTGGACGACGGCGGCCACCCGGCCGAACAGTGCCTGATGGTTGGCCTCACCGACGACGAAGCAGTCGTCCTGGCCGTCGACCGGGGCCAGGCCGCCCCAGCCGTGGGAGACGATCACGCGACGGCCCTGCGCACGGACCGCTTCCACGGTCACCCGCGCGACCTCCACCGGATCACCCATGGGAACGCTGCCGAAGCCCACGTACACCGGCGGCTCCCCGGCATCCAGGAAGGCCAACAGCGGTTCGGGGACCGGGCGTTCGTCCGGCACGAGCCACGCGCCGGTCTGCACCACCTCCAGGTCCGACGGCTGCTGCCACGGGGCCAGGACCGGGTCGGAGGCCAGCCACGGACGGTCGGTGAAGACATGGTCGCGGACGTTGCCGACGGGCGGCAGACCGACCGACACCCGGTGGGTGTTGATCGCCTCGCCGAACACGGCTTGCGCGTCGAGGGCGTCCTGGTCCCACAGCGCCTGGTTGTCGGTCACGTCCGCCGCCAGCGGCTTGCCCGGCCGCGGAATGGGCCGGTGGTGGGGTGAGGGCAGGCTGACCGGCTGGTAACTCGCGTACACGTACCGGATGCCCAGTGTCTCGGCGGCCGACTTCACACCTGCCACGGCCGGTACGAGGCCGGTCGCCACCAGCACATCGGCCCCCGTGCCCGCCGCCATGACGTTGTCGTGGAAGGCGGCGACCAACTCGGCCGCGCGCTTGGGGACTCCCCCGGCCGTCGGCGGGATCCTGCCCGTCACCAACCGGCGCACCGACTGCCCGGTCGGCACCATCTCCACACCGACCCCGGCCAGCCGCTCCGCGAACTCCTCGTCGGGCGGCGCGCATACGCACACGTCCGCACCGAGCCCCCGCAGTTCAACGGCGAGCGCCACAAGCGGTTCGACCCCACCGCGCGAGTCATAGGCCGCCAACACCACACGCATTCAGTACCCCTGCCCCAGCAACGCCTTCAGCCCCTGATTACTCACGAGTGCGATGTCACACCTGTGTGCAACTATCGCATCAACGACCGATGACCCAACGGGCTGAGGGGTGCCCCCCGCCCCGGGGCCACCCCTCCTTCGTTCAACTCACCGACCCGGCAGGCACGCGTTACATGCTCGCGCCCCCGCCGCGGGCGCGGGCAGCGTTGAACAGGGTCGGATCGTGGGCGCAGACCACTGTCAGGTCGGCCTCGGCGTCCTTGTGGAGGTCGGCGAGGCGGGTCTGGTTGGCTCTCAGGGCCTTGATGTCGTGGGCGACCAGGCGTTCCTGGATCCGGAGTGCGGCCGGGACGTGGGTCGTGCCGTCGAGTGTGCCCGGGTGGTAGAACGCGTCTCCGCAGTGCAGGACCCAGTGGTCGCCGGCGTCGACCGCGACCGCGGCGTGGCCTCTGGTGTGGCCCGGCATCGGCACCAGCACGATGCCGTCGTCGATCCCGGTGAGCTGCTCGGCGGCGGCGAATCCCCGCCACTGTTCTCCGGTCGGGTCGTGCCGGACCAGCTTCGGGTGGTGGGAGAGTTGCGTGGATCGATATCTGCTCTTCTCCAGTCGGGTGGATGGTGACAGGGCCCCGTGTGCTTCCGCCGCCGTGACGTGGACCTGCGCGTCCGGGAAGTCGGCGAGGCCTCCGATGTGGTCCAGGTCGAAGTGGGTCACCACGATGTGGGTGACGTCCTCCGCCCGGAAGCCGAGCTGCCGTATCTGGTGCAGCGCGGTCTCGTGGGGGTCGAGGGCAGGGCGGACGATGCGGCGTATGCCGCCGAGGCGACGGGCCGGTTCGGCGATGTCCTGCGTCCCGAAGCCCGAGTCGACCAGGACCAGCCCCTTGCCCGTCTCGACGGCCAGGACGTGGCAGACGAGCGGGGCGCCCGGCAGGCGCATCGTCCCGCAGTTGAGGTGGTGGACCTTCATCCGAGAGCCTCCATCATCCCGGCCATGGCCGAGGGGCCGCCGTCGATGAGGGCGGCGTCGACGCGTTGAACCGGGTGACTGCCGTCCCAGTGGGCGGCGGCCGTCCTGATCAGGTCGAAGACGAGTTTCTTGCTGCCGCCGAGGTCGGAGAGCTCGATCACGGTGCCGGGGTGGTGTCCGGTCTCCAGGTAGGCGAAGCGCCCGTCGTCGCCGATCCGGCCCTCCTGCCCGACGGTGAAGCCCGCGGCGAGCGCGCGGTCGTACAGGTCCTGGTAGTTCTCGCTCCAGTACGCGACGTGCTGGACGCCCTCGTGTCCGGCGTCCAGGAAGTCGCGGTACATCGACGGGGCGTCGTTGACGGGGGTGATGAGTTCGAGCTGGATGTCACCGCTGTTGGCCAGCGCGACGTCCATGGCCATGTCGGAGGGCCGGCCCCGGTAGGTGAAGTCGGCGGGCCGGACGCCCTTGAGGTGGAACCAGGGGCCGATTCCGCAGGCGGCGAAGTCGCGCATGGACGCCTCGATGTCCCGTACGACGTAACCGATCTGGGCGATGCTGCCGAACATGTTCGCCGTGGCGGTGGGTGCGGGTACGGGGCCGGTGTGGGCGTCGGCGAAGGACAGTACGACCTTGCCCGTGGCGCCGTCGGCGCGGAGCAGGTCGGCTGCGTCCTTCGCGCGCTCGGCGGGGAAGACCGTGTCGAGACGCGGAGTGATCCTGCCGTCCGCGACCGCGGGCAGCACCTCCTCGTACAACGCGGCGACGACATCGCCGAGTTCGGCCCGGCTGCGGATGCTGAACGTCGTGCCGATCAGCTTCTGCCGTCGGAACGCGAGGGTGTCCAGGTCGATGCCGGTACTGGCGCCTGCCAGGCGTCCGATGCTGACGATCGTTCCGCCGACGGTGGTCGCGGACGCGAGGGTCGTGAACAGGTCTCCGCCGACGTGGTCGAGCGTGATGTCGGCGCCCTTGCCGCCGGTGGCGGCGAGGACTGCGTCGGCGAGGGACTCGGTGCGGGTGTCGACCGCGATGTCGGCGCCCGCCGCCAGGAGGACGGCGGTCTTGTCCTTGCTGGTCGTGGTCGCGACGACCGTGCCCGCCCCGAGGGCCTTCGCGAGCTGGATGCCGACCAGGCCGACCGAGCTGGTGCCGCCGACGACGAGTACCGAGTGCCCGGGCTCGAACCCCGCCTGGGTGAAGAGCGCGTCATGCTCGGTGATGAGGCCGACGGGCAGCGTCGCCGCCTCCTCGAAGCCGAGGCCGTCGGGTATGGGGACGAGCATGCGCGGGTGGCACAGGGCGTAGTCGGCGAACGCGCCCGCCGTGATGCCCATGACCCTTGTCCCCACGGGGAGTCGGGGTGCGAGCAGGCTGCTGGTCTCGACGACGCCCGCGATCTCCATTCCGGCGGTGAACGGGCCCTCCCCCTGGGAGTTGGCGGTGTACGTGCCGTCGAGGGCGTACAGGTCGGCACGGTTCAGTCCGGCGGCCATCACCTGGACGCGGATGGCCCCCAGTTGCTCGGGGAGGTCGATCCGCTCGACGGTCCAGTCCTGTCCCTTGCCGCCGATGAGCGCGCGCATGGTCATGGTCGAACCTCCTGCGTTCGGTGGCGGATCACTTGACGAAGTCGGGCGGGGTGGTCTCGACGAGCCGCGGATCCGGTGTGCCGCCCGCCATGGACAGGACTCCCCTGACGATGCGGGCCAGCTTGAGCAGGCCGCTCGGTTTGCGTTTGTCGACGCCCGCCACCAGTTGCTTCAGGATGGTCAGTTGGTCGAAGTAGATGCGCTCGGTGACGAGGTTCTCGTTCTCGTCGAAGACGAAGAACGCGTTCATGCGCGTACGGTGCTCGCCGCCCGTCGGCGGTATCTTGCCGAGGGGTCCGAGGTGTGTGCCGAGCAGCCAGAACTCCACGATGACGGCGTCGACGCTGTGCCGGAACGCGATGATCTCGTGGCGCTGGTCGGGAAAGGCGACACGTGTGTCGTCGTAGTACGCGCGGACATCCGCGTCGCCGTGGTGCACCTTCATCTGCGCGATGAGTTCGTAGTGCGGGTGCGGGAAGGTGGACAGGGTGGCGTCCCAGTCCTGGGCCACCTCGTCGCGGAAGTGGTCGAGGACGAGTGTCTCCCGGGCGCGGAGCACGGACTCGTCGGGCAGCACGAAGCGGTTCATGGTCGGGCTCTCTAACGGGTGTGGGTGAGGGCGTGATGGCTGAACGTCGGTGTGGTGCCGGGGTTCGTCCAGGCGCCTGTCAGCTCGCTGGACGGGAAGAACTGCAGGAATCGCGGGTCCTTCTGACTCGGATCGGCCAGCGTCTTCTCCAGGACGACCGAGTTGTACTGGTCGGCGGTGGTCTCGATGGTGTTGGCGTTGAGGACGGCCTCGTACTCCCACTCGCGGCTCCACCTGGCCAGCCCCGGCAGCTTCGAGTGTTCCGGTGTCAGGCATTCGGCCGCGATGACGTTCTCGCTGCTGACCCAGATGCCGGTGGAGGTGTTGACGACCAGGCTCTGGTTGCCGAACACATGGCCCGGTGTCTTCACCACGGCGACGCCGGGGCCGAGGACGACCGAGCCCTCGATCGGCAGGAACGCCTCGGGCGGTACGTCACGGTAGGAGGCGGGCTGGTACCAGGGCTTCTGCAGCGGATGCAGTTCGGCCATGCCGGCGAGTTCGTCGCGCTGCACGATGACCTTGGCGTTCGGGAAGGCCGCCTCCGGGCGACCGCCGAGGTCCTCCTGGTACGCCGTCGTGCCCACCCAGCGCCGGAGATCCTGCGTGTGGAGGTGGTCGAACAACAGGTAGTCGACGTCCTGCGGTGCGATGCCCAGCGTGGCGAGATGCTCCAGGACCGTGGCGTACCGGGTCAGCATCAAACGGGCCACGGGGGCGGGCGTCCGCCGGCTGAGCCGGTCGAAGTACGGGGTGTACTGGCCGAGTTCGACGTCACTGGGCTCGAACAGCAGCACCCGGGCCCGGCCGTCGGTCTCGTGCCAGCGGATGACGAGCATGCGGTTGGTGATCGACAGGAACGGTGCGACGGCTCGCGAGGCACGGAAGAGGCCGAACCTCGTCGGGTAGGGCAGGGTGACCAGATCGCAGGTGGTGATGCTGTCCGGCGTACCCGTCGTCGCGAACTCGCGCTTGAACCTGACTCCTTCGGTGCGGGCCGCGGCCAGACGTGCGCCCGGCCCGCCCGGTATGCGGCTCGGATCGGTGAGTGAGTCGACCGGGGTGCCGACGTCCGGCAGGTCGACCACGTTCGCCGTGTTCCACGGAAAGGGCTGCATGCCGGTCTCCATCGGGTTAAATTCCACGTCGTGGGTATTACGCATCACGGTTATATTCCACACCGTGGATTTCCGCAAGGATGAGGCATGATGAAGGGGTGACGATTCGGACAGCGCCCGCCGACCAGCAGCCCGGAACCCCGCCCCGGCGCGGCCGGCCTCGTAAAGGTGCCGGAACGCTGACCAGGGACGCCGTCATCGGGGCCGCGATCTCGGTCATCGACGAGGAGGGCGTCGAGGGTGTCAGCATGCGAACCGTGGCCCGACGCCTGGGAGTCGACGCGAAGAGTCTCTACAACTACGTCGACGGCAAGGACCACCTCCTCGACGCCGTCGCCGAACACATCCTGGTCAAGGTGGCGCTCCCGGAGCCGACGGGCTCGCTCGACGCGGATCTGCGCGCCATCGGGAGGACGTTCCGCGCCGCCACGCTCGCGCATCCCCGCGCCGGAGCCCTCGTACTCACCCGGCAGCTCTCGTCCTCGGCCGGTCTGCAGCCCGTCGCCACGGTGCTGTCGGTGCTGCGCGCCGCCGGGTGCGGACCCGACGAGGCGGTGCACCTGCTCAGGACGCTGCTGGCCTCGGTCATCGGAACTCTGCTGCGGGAGGTCGCGGCGGGTCCGACCTTCGGGGTGGTCGGCCCCGAGGCCACGGCGGCACGCCGACGGGACCTGGAAGCCTCGGGCCTGCCCGTGCTCGTCGAAGCGGCTCCGCACCTGGCACGGTTCAGTCACGACGAGGAGTTCGAGTACGCGCTCGATCTGATCGTCACCGCCGTCACGAGGAAGGTCGGCGACGGCGGCCGGTCATGACCGTGCTCGCTCTGACTCCCGCGTGTCAGGAGTGCGGCTGCGAAGGCGGTTTCACCAGGCCGCTGTGATAGGCGATCACGACGAGTTGTGCGCGGTCGTGGGCGTGGAGTTTGTTCATGGCCCGCTGGATGTGGCTGCGTACGGTCAGCGGGCTCAGGACGAGTTGATCGGCGATCTCCGCGTTGGACCTGCCGTGCGCGGCCAGCGCCATGACCTCGCGCTCCCGTTCGGTCAGGGCCTTGAGGATGTCGGGCAGCGCGGGGAAGGCGTCGTTCCGCGGGGCGGCCAGGAAGCGGATGATGAGTGAGCGCGTGGCACTGGGCGAGAGCAGCGCCTCCCCGGCCGCCACGGTGCGGATGCCGGACAGCAGGACCTCGGGGCTCACGCCCTTGCCGAGAAACCCGCTGGCACCGGCGCGCAGCGCCTTGGCGACGTTCTCGTCGTTCTCGAAGGTGGTGAGGACGAGGACGCGGGTCGCCGACAGCTCCGGCCGGTCGCAGATGGCCGCGGTGGCGGACACTCCGTCCAGATTCGGCATGCGGATGTCCATGAGGAGGACATCGGGGCGGTGGGTCTCCGCGAGGTCGACGGCCTCCTGTCCGTCGGCGGCCTCCGCCACGACGGTCATGTCGGGGACCGACTCGATGAGGATGCGGAAGGTCGCGCGGAGCAGGGCCTGGTCGTCGGCGAGCAGTACACGAATGGTCATGGGGAGGGACTTTCTGGCTTGCCGGCGAGCGGAACGGCGCAGCTGACCTCGAAGCCACCCTGCGGGCGCGGCCCGGCGTGGAAGGTGCCCCCCGCCGCCGTGGCGCGCTCGCGCATACCGAGCAGGCCGAAACCGCGTGCGCTGCCGGGCGGTGGTGGTACGGGTCTGCCGGGAGCCGCTTCGTTGGTGACGGTCAGGGTCAGCCGGTGCGGTGTGTAGGCGAGCCGGACCCGAGCGGCGTGGGTCGCGGCGTGCTTGGTGACGTTGGTGAGTGCCTCCTGGATGATCCGGTAGCACGTCAGGTCCACGCCGGGGGCCAGTGGACGGGCCGGGCCCTCGATCGTGACGGTGACCTCCAGTCCGGCCGCCGCGCACGCTTCGACGAGGTGGGGCAGTTGGCCCAGCCCCGGCGCGGGGGCCAGGTCGTCGCCGTCGTCGGTGTCCTGGCGCAGCAGGCCCACGGCCGCCTTGAGTTCGTCCAGCGCCGCGGCGGTGGTCTCCGCCAGCTGGTCGATGATCTGGAAGGCCTGCTCCGGGTGGGTGCGGGAGAGGTGGGCCGCGGTGCCTGCCTGGGCGCTGGCCAGGGTCAGATGGTGGGCCACCACGTCGTGCAGTTCGCGGGCGATGCGCATGCGCTCCTGCACCACCCGGTGCCGTGCCTCCTCCTCGCGTTCGTGGGCGATGTGCTCGGCCCGGGCCACCGCGTAGTCACGGCGCAGCCGGATGTAGCCGCCGAAGGCCGCGGACAGCAGGACCCAGGCCGCCGGGTTCACGACGGCGAGGATCAGCGAGTCGTGGACCGAGGTGAAGAACAGACCCGTGACGACCATGCAGGCCGCGCCGGTCAGGGCGCTGCGCCAGGTGATCGTGCGGCGGACGCGCACACTCGTCGCGTACTGGGCGACCAGCAGCGGTCCCATCAGCAGAGGCGTCAGCAGATAACCGAGCGCTCCTTGGCCCACGGTGCACACAAGGGTGACGGCGAGGGTCTTGAGAGGGTGGCTCCGGCGCCAGGGCAGTACACCGCAGGCCACGGCGGACAGGACGACGCCGGGCCATACGCGCGGCGGTTCGGTCGCGACCGTCCGGGTGAGGACGACGCCGGAGACGGTGAAGACGAAGAGCAGGGTCAGCGTCACGGCCTCGACGGCTCCGGGACGGGTCGTGGTCAGGCGCTGCCAGCTTGTGCTCATCATGCTCCGAGTCGGGTCCGAGGACAGACATGATCACAGGTCGTCGGCCGCGGCGCCGCTTCGCACGGCACCGCGGCCCGGGGTGACGGCTCACCGCCGCGCCGACCGGTTCACCTCCATGGCAGACAGCTCACAGCGGTGACGGCCGTCAGCGTCCGATACGTGCAGACACGTGCCGCCCGTCAGATACGTGCCGGTTGCCTCGACGCCGAGGAATCGTCGGCCGCGGGCCCGTCGACGGCCTGCGTACCGAGTCCGGTGCCCTCGACGTCGACATGGGGCAGCATCCGGTCCAACCACCGCGGTATCCACCAGGCCTTGTCGCCGAGCAGGGCCAGCACCGCCGGGACGAAGGCCATCCGCACGACGAACGCGTCGAACAGGACGGCCGCCGCGAGACCGAAACCGATGGTCTTGATCATCGATTCCTCCGCGCCGATGAATCCGGAGAACACCGCGATCATGATGGCCGCCGCCGCGGCGACCACCCGGGCGCTGTGCCGGAACCCGGTGACCACCGCCTGGGGCGCCCGGTCCCCATGGACGTACGCCTCCCGCATACGGGCCACGAGGAACACCTCGTAGTCCATGGCCAGGCCGAAGACGATGCCCACGAGGAAGATCGGCATCAGGCTCATGATCGGGCCTGGCTGTTCCACGCCCAGCAGGTCCGCGCCCCAGCCCCACTGGAAGACCGCGACGACCGCGCCGAGGGAGGCGAGCACGGACAGCAGGAACCCGAAGGCCGCCTTGACCGGTACGAGCAGGGAACGGAAGACCACCAGGAGCAGGAGCAGGGCCAGGCCGACGATGACGGCGAGGTAGGGCAGCAGCGCGTCCTGGAGGGCCTGCGCCACGTCGATGTTCATCGCGGTGCTGCCGGTGACCTCGAAGGTCGCCCCCGTCTCGCTCTCCAGACCGGCCCGCTCGGCGCGAATGCTCTGGACGAGGTCCTTGGTCTTCTCGTCGTTGGGGCCGGTGGACGGTACCGCCGAGAAGAGCGCGGCGTCACCGGCCTCGTTGAACCGCGGTGAGGAGACGGACACCACGCCGTCCGTGCTGCCGATCTTCTCCGCGATCTCCTGCACGGCCTGCCGGGCGTCGGCCGGGTCCTGCACATCGGCGACGTCCGCCACGACGGTCAGGGGCCCGTTGAATCCCGCGCCGAAGCCCTCGGCGAGGGCGTCGTAGGCGCGTCGTTCCGTCGACGCGGTCGACTTGGACTCGGCTCCCGGCATGCCCATCTCCAGCTCGGTGGCGGGCAGCGCCAGGACGCCCAACCCCGCGACGCACAGCACGAGTACGGTCACCGGGCGGCGCAGCACGAACCGCGCCCACCGGGACCCGCCGTTCTCCGTCGCTCCCGCGGCACGACCGACTGCCGCACGGCCCTCGGCTGGGCCGCGCTTCCGGTTGCGGCTGCCGCGTGAGAGCACCGCGTCGGGCCACATCCCGAGCAGCGCCGGCACCAGCGTGAGGGCGATCAGTACCGCGACGACCACGGCGCCCGCGGCGCACAGGCCCATCTTGGTCAGCATGGGTACGCCGATCACCGAGAGACCGGCCAGCGCGATCACGACGGTCAGGCCGGCGAAGACGACCGCCGAGCCCGCCGTCCCGACCGCGATGCCGACGGCCTCGTGCGGGTCGCGGCCGGCCGCGCGTTCCTCCCGGTAGCGGGAGACCACGAAGAGGGCGTAGTCGATGCCGACCGCGAGCCCGAGCATCGAGGCGAGCGTCCCCGAGGTCATGGACAGTCCCAGGGTGCTGCCCAGCGCCATGACGGCGGCCATGCTGACACCGACTCCGACGACAGCGGTCAGCAGGGGCAGTCCGGCCGCGGCGAGCGATCCGAAGGTGATCAGCAGTACGACGGCCGCCAACGCGATACCGATCACCTCGGAGGAGCCTCCGGCAGCTGGCTGGGCGGCCAGCGCATTGCCTCCGGCCTCGACCGTGAGACCGGCGTCGCGCGCCTCGTCGATGGCCCGTTCGAGCGCGGCCTTGTCGTCGTCCGTGAGTTCGGAGGCCGCGACCTCGAAGTTCACCGTCGCGTAGGCGGTGGAGCCGTCCTTGCTCACCGCACCCGCCGCGAAGGGGTTCACGGCGCTGGAGACCCGGGGCTCGTCCTCGGCCCGCCCCACCAGCGCGGTGATGGCCTCGCGCTCGTCGGCCGCGGTCACCTTCCGGCCGTCCGGTGCGATGAACACGATCTGCGCGGTGGCCCCGTCGGCCGACGAGCCGGGGAAGCGCTCGCCGATCAGGTCGAACGCCTTCTGCGCCTCGATGCCGGGCATGAAGGAGGTGGTGTCGTCGGAGGCGGCGGGGGCCATGACGGCACCGGCCCCGGCGCCGCCGACGATCGCCACCCACAGCAGGGTCACCAGCCAACGCCGCCGGAAGGCGGTCCGGCCCAGCCGATAGAGCAAAGTAGCCACGAGTAAGAGGTCTCCAGGTCTGGTTCGAGTAGGTGGCCAGCCTGACGTGACGGGGTGCGGCAGGGCATCGTGCGCCTACTGGCAATGCCGTCTGATGACCAGGCACGAGCTGTCACACCCGTCTCCTACTTCAGGAGGAGCGGGAGAAGACGCGAACTACTGCACGAGTACGAGTCATGAGCACGAGTACGAGCCTGAGTGCGAGTACGACCGCGCCCCGCACCGAACACGCAGAGCGCCACCCAACGCGCCCAGCGCTCAGCACCCAGCACCCAGCACCCAGCACCCAGAGGGCGCTTTGCGCACATGTGCCGCGGAAAGCGTTTTCCCTCCACCGGAGCCTCGCGATTCACCCTTCTCAGGTGCCCTTCCGGGGAACTACTGCCACACTCCCGGCGTCAAACGTATCGGGCTTGCCACCTCTGCGCTTTGCTTGACATTTCACCGAGGCCCGAGCACGCCCGGCATTCACCCTCCCGCACCGTGCGCCGAATACACGCCGAGCCGCTGACCATTTGGGGACTATTCGCAGTGACCACCGTAATTGTGCAGCTTTCCGACGCCGTCGTCCGCCACTCCGACGACCCCAGGCCCGAGCCGCGTCTGGTGCGGCTGAGCCCTGGCCAGAGCGCCGAGTTCGGGCGGGGGAAGCCCGGGACACCGCTGCCCATCCCCTTGCGTGACCCCGCGGTGTCGCGGTGCGCCGGACAGGTCGCCGCAGTGGAGGACTACTGGCGCCTTTCCAATTACAGCGCCGAGGCGACGTACGTCGTGGAGAACCTCGAAGGCGCGGGGGAACACATCCGTGTCGCACCGGGACGGATTGGTGCACCCGTCCCGTTCGAGCTGTCCCGGGTAATTCTGCCCGCGGCTGAAAACCCCATGGAATTCAAGGTGTTCGCGCCCCAGCACGCGTATGCGGAAGCCGGGTGCGACAGCTCCGCCGGGGAACCGACCACGAGCCCCTTCTCGCTGAACCCCACATCCAAGTATTTCCTGGTCCTGCTGGCCCTGTGCGAACCTCGGCTGCGCTCCCCTTCGAGCGCGGCCGTCCCGGGCGTGGGAGAGGTTCTCGAACGGCTGCGACGGCTGCCGAGTTGCCATGATCTGACCCGGTCCGCGCTCAATTACCACATCGACTATCTCGCCGACACGAAGCTGCGGCTGCGGGAGGGCCCCGGGGGTTCGTACGGCGAGGCGGGAGGCAAGCGCGAACGGCTGGTCAGCCTCGCACTGCGGTTCAATCTGGTCCGTGAAGAGCACTTGGCTCTGCTCCCCCCAGCCGTCAGACGCTGAACCGAAAGGCTCACCCAGGATGAACCACTCGCATCCCACTCCCCCGCTCGACCCCGCGCCCGGCTACCGGATCTCGGACTGGGAGATCACCGACCTGATCGGCTCGGGCAGTTGGGGCAGTGTGTACGCGGCGGAGAAGGTCGTCGACGGTGCCGCGGGCGGCTCGGCCGTCGCCATCAAGCTCCTGCGCACCGACCTGCTGACCCCGGGACAGCGCGCGTCGATGGAGGAACTGGCCCGCAAGGAAGCTCAGTTCAGTACGGAGGCGGACCACCCCCATCTCGTACGCACCCACGCGGTCGTGACCCTGAGGGATCCCGAGCGGCCCGAACTGGACGGCATGACCGCGCTGGTGATGGACCGTGCGGAGCGTAGCCTCCAGGATCTCCTGGCGGCGGGCGGGACCGGGCATCCGCTGCCGGAGGCCGAGCGGATCCTCAGCGGGGTGGCTTCCGGACTGGCGCACATGCACACGCACGGCTGGATCCACGCGGACCTCAAGCCCGCGAACATCCTCCTCGGTCCCGAACGGGCCGTATGGCTCGCGGACTTCGGGCTCACCGTGGAGCTGGAGGGCACGCACGCGTACGTTCCGCCGCTGGGGTCGCTCGACCACGTGCCCCCGGAGTGGTGGTCGGAGCGCACCGGCGTCCACGGCACGACCGTACGCAAGACGGCGGACATCTGGGCGTTCGGTGTGCTGGCACACCAGGTGCTGACAGGTGGGATGCATCCGTTCCCCGGCGGAACGGCCCGGGCCCGCTCGCTGGCGGCCCAGGCCTATGCCAACGGTTCGGCCCCGCTCCGCCTGGACGACTCCCTCGAACCGGAGTGGCGCAAACTGATCGGGGAGTGTCTGGCCCCCGATCACGCCTCCAGAGCGGCCCTGGACGCGGGTGAACTGTCGCGCCGGGTAGGGGCGTTGCATGCCGAACGTCTCCCCCGACCCGTGTACCGGCGTCCGGCGGTCCTGCTCGCCGCCGGTCTCACCGCCTGTGCCGCCGTCGCCGGCACCTTAGTGGCCTTCGTACCCTCCGACGGCAAGGACGCCCCGGAGAAGTCGAAGTCCTCGGCGACGGCGACCGCGCTCTCCGACACCGCGCTGCCCGGGGCCATCCCCGCCGATTCCGATGTGCCCGTCTCACTGCGACGGATCATCACCGACGCCGCGAAGCGGTGCACGGACGAGGAGGTCACCCCCGCTCTGCTGGCCGCGATGCTCAAGGCCGAGAGCGGTTTCGACCCGAAGGCGTCCCGGCCCGCCACCGGTGAGCACGGCATCGCCATGTGGACGCCCGCGGTGTTCAAGGCATGGGCGGTGGACGGTGACCGCGACGGGGACAAGGACTACATGTCACCCGCCGACGCCATCGGCACGATGTCCGTGTTCACCTGCTGGCTCGACCAGCGCTTCAAGCAGAACGACCTGCGGGAGAACCTGCCCGGTCTGATCGCGGCCGGTTACCGCACGAGTGACCGGACCGTCATCGAGGCCGGTGGTGTGCCGAAGGCCGTACAGCCCTACGTGGACGAGGTCCTCGCCAATCTCAAGGAGTACACCGCCTGACACAGCAGGACCCGGGGCCGCCCCTGACATGCGTCAGGAGCGGCCCCGACCGCCCCCCGCATAGCGTCGGCGGATCACTCCGTCACCGTACGCAACAGGGGGCATCTGATCATGCGGTACTTCTCATCCCTCCGCAGCGGGCCGAGATCGGCCGTCCGCAGCGGGCCGAAGGCGGCGCGGCGGGCACTGTTCTCGGCGGGCGCCCTGCTGCTCTGCCTGGCCACGGCGGGCACCACCGCGTCCGCCGCTCCGGCCGCACCGGGTGGCACGACGGCGGACGCCGGGGGCTCGGTGTCCCCCACGACCGCCCAGGTCGAGGTTCCGGCCGATGTCACCGCCGGTGTCGCGGTCTACGACCGGCAGACAGGGACCTTCACCGAGCAGCTGAACACCGGCATGCAGTTCCGCTCGGCCTCCGTCGTCAAACTGCTGCTGGTGCTCGACTTCTTCCGGGACCGCGCTCCGAACTACACCATCCCGGCCGCGGACCGCGCCCTGCTGGAACCGATGCTCCGCAGCAGCCTCGACGACGCGGCCGACCACTACTGGGAGGTCAACGGCGGCACGGCGATCATCCAGCGCATGAAGAAGGACCTCGCGCTGGACGACACGGCCGGTCCGCCCGCCGGATACGAGGGCTTCTGGGGTTACACGGCCCTCTCGGCCCGCGACACGGTCAAGATCTACCGCTACATCCTGGAACAGGCCGCGGCGCCCGTACGGGAGTTCATCATGTCCAACCTGCGGCAGTCGACGCGCTGCGCCTCGGACTCCTTCGACCAGCACTTCGGCATCGCCGGGGCCTTCGACCGGCCCTGGGCCGTCAAGCAGGGCTGGTCGGGCGCGTTCGAGACGGGCACCTGCGGTCCGGACAGCGCGAGGAGCGCGAAAGCGGCGTCGAAGTCCGCGGGCCGGGAGGCCCTCGGAGCTAAGTCGGCGGACGCGAAGTCCAAGGGTACGAAGTCCGCGGATGCCCAGCCCAAGGGCACGAAGTCCGCGGAGTCGGTGAACCTGTCCCGCCCTGCCCTGCACACCACCGGCACGGTCGGCACGGGCGACCGGACCATCGTCGCCGTCCTCACCCTGCACCCGCTCGGCACCACCTACGGCCAGGCCTACACCGACCTCGGCAGGCTGACCCGCAGTCTCGACGTGCCCGGCGCGACCAGGCCCGCCGGGAAGTGGTACGGCACCTGGGGCGAGCGGGTGGCCGTCCGGGGGGCGGCCACCACCACATCGGGCTCCAAGTCACGTCTGCCCGCCGGCGTGGAGGTCCTGATCAGCTGCCAGAAGCAGGGCGAGACCGTCTCCGTACCGCCGTACACCAACAACTGGTGGGCGTATCTGCCCCAGTACGGCGGCTACATGTCCAACATCTATGTCAGCGCTCCGGACAACAAGCTGCCCGACGTGCCGGTCTGCACCTCCTGATGTTCGCCGGACCCGGAACAGCGCCTCGGTGATCGGCTCCGTGGGGGCCCCCCACAACGGCGGTGCCCCCCCCGTTAGGTACGCCCGCCGGAAATTGAAAAAACAAAATAAAAAATATTGACAATCCAATAGAAAACCCCCGCCCGCCGGGCCGGTTCACAACGCCGTTTGGGCCGCCGCCCACGCACCGCCCCCGCGGGCTGCGGCTCGCGGGGCCCCCCCCCCCCCGGGGGCCCCCCCACGGTTCGTTCGGCCGGCAGGACTTTGAACACTCACAGTACAAAGTATGGACATGCCAAGTGAAAGCCCCGTAGGTTGGCCGCGCACCGCAGCCACGTCAGAGAAGACCGGAACGCAATCCGGCACGGTCCGGTCCCGCTTCATGGAGGACCGTTGTCCCACCATCAGTTCCTGCGTGCCCGAAGACTTCTCACCTCTCTACTGACCGGGGCCGTTCTGACCGGCGGCCTCCTCGCCGCACCGGGATCCTCGGCCGCCACGAACGCCGCCGCGGCCGTCCCGCCCCAGGAGCCCGGGGTCACCCTGCGCGTGTTCGACGTGCAGACGCCGCTGAGCAAGCTGTGCACCCTCAAGCCCGGCCAGACCCCCAACCACGACGCGCTCAAGTCGACGGTGGACTGGTCGACGACCGATGACTTCGGCGGCTTCTCCGACCGGTTCGTGTCGGAGGTGACCGGCTACCTGGTCGTGCCGAGCGACGGCACCTACGGCCTGCGGCTCACCAGCGACGACGGGTCCCGGCTGAGCATCGACGGCGCCACCGTCATCGACCACGACGGACTCCACGGCGCGGAGCCGAAGGACACCTCCGTCCAGCTCACGGCGGGCTCGCACCCCCTGCGCATCGATCACTTCGAGCGGGACGGCGGACAGGAGCTGCGGCTGGCGTGGAAGCCGCCGGGCGCGAGCGACTTCACGACCGTGCCGCGCGAGGCGCTGAGCACGGACGCCGGGGTCGTACGGGTCACGGCCCCGGGGCGCAAGGAGTGCGAGGCGAGCGGCGACACCCCCGGTGACGGCCTCCCGCTCACCGACGTACGCCCCGACCTCAAGCTCACCGATCTGCGCCCCGACGGTTTCGAACCGCAGGTCACCGGGATGGACTGGCTGCCCGACGGACGGCTGGCGATCAGCACCTGGGGCGGCTCCGACAACGTTGCCGGAGAGGTGTTCCTGCTCGACAACGTGACCGGTGACACCAGCAAGGACAAGGTCACCGTCAAGAAGGTGGCGAGCGGGCTGCGGGAGCCCATGGGCATCAAGTACGTGGACGGCTCGCTGTACGTCTCGCAGAAGCACGAACTGACCCGGCTCGTCGACAAGAACCGCGACGACGTGGCCGACGAGTACCGCACCGTCGCGACGTGGCCGTACGGCAAGAACTTCCACGAGTTCGCCTTCGGACTCCTCTACCGCGACGGCTACTTCTACGTGAACCTGTCCGTCTCCATCAACCTGGGCGGTGCGACCACCGTTCCGCAGCCGGCGCCGGGCCGCGGGACCACGTACAAGGTCAGCAGGAAGACCGGGAAGATCAGTCCGATCGCGGGTGGACTGCGGACGCCGAACGGGATCGGCTGGGGTCCGAAGGGCGAGATCTTCGCGACGGACAACCAGGGCGGCTGGCTGCCCTCGTCGAAGCTCGTGCACGTCAAGCAGGGCCGCTTCTTCAACCACTACACCGAGCCGTCCGGCGCCTTCGACGCGGCCACTCCGACCGCGCCGGTGCTGTGGCTGCCGCAGAACGAGATCGCCAACTCGCCCTCCACACCGCTGTATGTGAAGAAGGGCCAGTTCAAGGGCCAGATGCTGATCGGTGACGTGACCTACGGCGGTCTGCAGCGCGCGTACCTGGAGAAGGTGAAGGGCCAGTACCAGGGCGCCGTGTTCCGCTACACGCAGGGCCTCGAAGCGGGTGTGAACCGCCTCAGTTACGGTCCCGACGGCTCGATCTACGCCGGTGGGCTGGGCGCCGACGGCAACTGGGGTCAGGAGGGCAAGCTCAAGTTCGGCCTGCAGAAGCTCACCCCCAACGGCGGCAACACCTTCGACGTCAAGACGATGCGTGCCGTACCCGGCGGCTTCGACCTGACGTACACCCAGCCGGTGTCGGCGAAGACGGCCGAGGAGCTGGCCAAGCACTACAAGGCCGAGCAGTGGCGGTACACCCCGACCAGCGACTACGGCGGCCCGAAGATCGCCGAAGAGGTGCTTCCCGTCCGGTCGGCCGAGCTGTCCAAGGACAAGCGCACCGTGAAGCTGCGGCTCGACGACCTGAAGCCCGGCCGGGTCGTGCACCTGCGCTCCCCGCGCCCCTTCACCTCCGAGTCCGGTGAGTCGCTGTGGAACACCGAGGCCTGGTACACGCTCAACGCCATGCCCGGCAAGCAGCCGCCCGCCGCCACCCTGTACGAGGCCGAGGAGGCCCGGCTCACCGGCACGGCCGGCATCGCCACGGACCACCCCGGCTACTCCGGCAGCGGGTTCGTCGCGCGGTACAACACGGAGGGCAAGGTCGCCACGACCTTCGACGTGCAGGTCAAGAAGTCGGGCACGTACGACGTCAACCTGCGCTACTCCAACGGCCCCAACCCGTTCCAGGGGACCAAGTCGCTCTCCCTGTACGCCAACGGGAAGAAGCTGCGGCAGGTGAAGCTCGCCTCCACCAGTGACTGGAACTCCTGGTCCACGCAGACCGAACAGGTGGAGCTGCGCAAGGGCGACAACACCATCTCCTACCGCTTCGAGGCCGGGGACACCGGCCATGTCAACCTCGACCTGATCACCGTCCGGCCCAAGGGCGCGTCCCTCGCCCTCTTCGACGGGACCGCGGCCTCGCAGTCGCAGTGGCAGCACACGGACGGACGGCGGCTGGAGTGGCCGCTCGCCGACGAGGGGTCCATGGAGGTGTGCTGCGGTGACATCCGGACCATCGACGCGTACCAGGACTTCAAGCTGCACGCCGAGTTCCGGGTTCCGCTGCTGCCCGACGACGTCACCGGACAGAACCGCGGGAACAGCGGCATCTTCATCCAGGACCGCTACGAGCTGCAGATCCTCGACTCCTACGGCGACACCACGCTGGACACCAACGAGGCCGGGGCCATCTATCTGAAGAAGGCGCCCGACGTCAACGCGGCCAAGGCTCCCGAGACCTGGCAGACGTACGACATCGTGTTCCGTGCCGCCCGCTACGACGACAGCGGCAAGAAGACCGCGGACGCCCGGCTGACCGTGGTGTGGAACGGCCAGAAGGTGCACGACGACATCACCCTCGACAGCCCCACCGCCTCGGGCCGAGCCGAGACGCCGTCGACGGGGGCGATCCGGCTGCAGGACCACGGCAACAAGGTCCGGTTCCGCAACATCACACTGGAGCCGCTCACATGACCTGAAGTGGTGCGCAGTGACGTGAAGT
Organism: Streptomyces sp. NPDC127119; assembly: GCF_042677425.1. Classification (NCBI taxonomy): domain Bacteria; kingdom Bacillati; phylum Actinomycetota; class Actinomycetes; order Kitasatosporales; family Streptomycetaceae; genus Streptomyces; species Streptomyces sp. NPDC127119. The sequence goes on from NZ_JBHXTO010000006.1 coordinate 100,146, forward strand.
GATCCGAGGCCGGGCCCGGTCGACACCGGGCCCGGCTCTCGTACGTGGGGTCTGCCGGGGGTCGGCGGTAGTGCCTGCGGTACCTCGGGGCGGGCAGCGTATGGGTTCGTGGAGCCCCCTGTCCGCGCGGGAATCTAGGGGCATGACGCGAAGCAAGGCAGTAATCATTCCCTCGGTCCTCCTCTCCCTCGGCGCCATGGCGGTCGCCACTCCCGCCCTCGCGGACGCGGTGAAGGGCTCGCCGACGCCGGCTCCGGTCTCGGCGTCGACCACCACCACCGCGTCCCGGTCCGCGGCTTCCGGGCAGAGCCTGGAGAGTGTGGTCGCCGCCATCGAGCGCAGTGCCCGCACCTTGAAGAGCACCGATCCCGAGGGCAGTCTGCGGGACCTCGACGCGCTGGGCCGGATGGTCGGGGACGCCGATGTGGTGGGCCTGGGCGAAGCCACCCACGGTTCGCGGGACTTCTTCCGGATGAAGCACCGGGTCTTCCGCCACCTGGTCGAGAAGAAGGGCTTCCGGACCTTCTCCCTGGAGCTGGCCTGGAGCAGTGGTGTGCGGGTCAACGAGTATGTGCTGCACGGCAAGGGCGAGTTGAAGGACATAGCGCGCGAGGAGTTCCTGGGCGCGTACCGGATCTGGAACAACCAGGACTACATCGACCTCATCGAGTGGATGCGCGACTACAACCGCAGCCACCCGAAGGACCCGGTGCAGTTCATGGGCAACGACATGGGCTACGCGGGGCCGGAGTCGTACGAGCGGGTGACGGACCATGTGGCCCGCGAACACCCGCGACTGCTGAAGCAGGTCACCGAGTTCTACCGCGGGCTGGCTCCGACCACCGATGCCGGCACCTACAGCGAGCAGTACCTCCAACTGCCGCTCGCCGAGCGCGCGGAGCGGTCGGAGCGGACGCGGAAGGTGTACGAGCTGCTGCGGGACCAACGGCCTGCGCGCGGCGACCGGCAGGCGCACCTGTGGGCCGTGCAGCACGCCCGGGCCATCCACCAGATGGCCAAGGGGTACGCCCTCGACATCACCGACGAGGCCGAGGTCACGAAGATGATGAGGATGCGCGACGAGGTGATGGCCGAGAACGTGGCGTGGTGGCGCAAGCACACCGGGGACAAGATCCTGTTGTCGGCGCACAACACCCACGTGTCCTACGACTCGTTCGACGAGCGGTATCCCAAGACCCAAGGGGCCTTCCTGCACGACGCGTTGGGCAAGGACTACGTCAGCATCGGTTTCAGCTTCCACCAGGGCGCGTTCGCGGCGTTCGGCGCCGACGACAACGTGATGCGGACCTATCGGGTGGGGGCGGCTCCTGCGGGCTCCAACGAGGACACCCTGGACAAGGTCCGCCAGGAGGACTACATCCTCGACATGCGTACGGCTCCGAACGCCGCCCGCGCCTGGCTGGCGAAGCCGCGTGTCACGTACAACATCGGCGCGGGCTGGCCCGACCCGATGACGTACAAGATCGGCCTCGGCAAGGCGCACGACATCCTCATTCATCTGAACGAGGTCGAGGCCACCACGTACCTGGGCACTCCCTGACCCTCGGACGTGTCGTGGTGACCCTGGGCAGCGACTCCGGCTGGACGGTAACCGGCACCTCGTATCTGAGCGCGCTGACCCTGGCCGCCGACGCGACCGTCAAGGCCCCGCGGGGCAGGACCGTCACGCTCACGGTCGACGGCACACCCACCGCCATCGAGTCGGGCCACTCCTACACGGGGGCGCTCACGCTGACGGTGGCGTGAACCGGACGTGAACCGGCCCCCGGGGTGGCAGGACATCCCGGGGGCCGGAGTGCGTCGTACCGCTCCTGTCAGCGTCGGCCGTGCTTCCCCAGGGCGTGTTTCTTCAGGAACGTGACCAAGAGGCGGTTCCAGGCGGCGGGCTGTTCCCAGTGCGGGTTGTGCCCGGCCTCGTCGACCACATGGGTCCGCGCTCCGCGAAGGTGCTGGGCGTTGAGGCGCATGAGGGACGGCGGGCTGTACAGGTCGCCGTCCCCGGTGATCAGCCGGACCGGGAGTGTCAGTGTCTCCAGTGCCGCCCAGGTGATGGTGTGCGCGAGGGACTGCGCGAAGGCGTCGGCGGTCCGGGCGCGGGCGTTTACGGCCGGCCAGGCATCCACTCCGTCCAGGTCACCGGCGCGACAGGAGGGCCCCAGTTCCTTGACGGCCACGGGCAGGTCCCCGAACGGGTCGGGCTGGAGTGCCTCGGTCAGCTCCAGATACGCGGCGTCCTGTACGCCCATGATGCTGCCGGAGACAGTCAGGCTGAGCAGCCGGTCCTCGTGAGCGAGGGCATAGTCGATCGCCAACGGGCCACCGGCGGCCGAGCCGGAGAGATGGAACCGGTCGAGTCCGAGACGGTCGGCGAGCGTGTCCAGGTCCCCGGACGCGGTGTCGGCCTCCGCCTTGGAGCCCGCGATGGAACGGTACGCCCCCCGGGAGTAGCCGATGCCACGATGACCGGCGGCGGCCAGGACGGGCTGCTGGTAGGGCCAGCTCTCCCCGCTGCCCGAGCCGGGGTGCAGCAGCACGACCGGTTCGCCGCTGCCGCCGGTGTCCCAGCACCACAGACTCCCGCCGCCGGCCACGGGCACCTGGTACTAGGTGCCGGGCCGCTGGGCGGGTACCGGCACCGGCCGCCAGGGAAGGCCTGGACCGGTGGTGGCACGGGCGGTTCCCGCGACCGCGCCGGTCGTCGTCAGGACGGTGAGGGCGGCGCCGCCGACCACGGCCCGTCTGCTGAGGCCGGGGACGGACGATGGAATCCTGCTGTCGTTCTCCACTCTTCTCCTCCTATGCATTCCCTTTGCGCTTCCTCATAGGTGTCGACAGGGGGTACCTGATCGCCGCCGGGACTGACCTCCTCATGCGGTAGTGTCGACACCGTTGAGCCACCGTTGAAGATCTCTGGACCCGAAACAGGGGGACACGGCGCATGTCGGATCAGGACACGCACCTGGTGCTGGAGCGACTGCTGCGGCTACGGGACCGACGGGAACCACTGGTGGCGCAGATCGCCGAGTGGGTCGGCGCCGGCATCGTCGAGGGCCGGCTCCAGCCGGGCCAGGACCTCAACAGCGTCGAGCTGTCCCGCCGGTTCGACACCAGCCGCACCCCGGTGCGCGAGGCCCTGATGCTGCTCGAACAGGAGGGCCTGGTCGAGATGAAGGCCCGGCGCCGCCCCCGGGTCGCCGCTCCCTCCCTCACGGACATCAAGGACATCTACCAAGTACGCCGTCAGCTGCTGTCGATGCTGGCGGGACTGCTGGTCCAGCGGGCCACCGACGCCGAGCTGACCGAGCTGCGCACCCGGGTGGAGGCGATGCGCGAACTCGCCGACGCCGCCGACGTGGACGCGTACTTCTGGAGTCATGTGCTGCTCCAGGAGCGGATGACCGAGATCGTGGGCAACACCACCCTCAAGCAGATCCTCGACTCGCTCGCCCTGCGGACCCTGATGCTGCGGCACCTGAGCCTGACCCGCCCCGGCCGTTTGGCCTACAGCGTGGACGACCAGGAACGGCTCATCCAGGCCTGCGAGGAACGCGACGGGGAGCTCGCCTCGGCGCTGATCGCCGGTGCGACCGTGCGGGCGCTGCGGGCCGTGGAGGAACAGATCGAGCAGGACACCCCGGGCAGCGGCAAGGCAGCCCGCAAACGCCGCTCGGCCGACTGACACCTGACCTGAACTGGCCTGGTCTGGCCTGGCCTGCCCCTCCTGACCCGCCCCTCCCCGACCTGCTCGGCCGCTCACTTGGCGAGCACTCCGCCGTCCACGGGGAAGTTCCCGCCCGTCACCCAGGTCGACTCGTCGGAGCACAGATAGACGGCGCACCAGGCGATGTCCTCGGGCCTGCCCATCCGGCCCAGCGGGATACGGGCCAGCAGTGCCTGCTGGGCCGCGCCCTCGTGCGCGCCCGCCGACTCGGTGGCGGGGGTGCGGACCATGCCCGGCGAGACGGTGTTGGCCCGGATACCCAAGGGCCCACCCTCTTCGGCGAGTTGACGGGTCAGCCCGAGCACGGCGGCCTTGCCCGGGCAGTGGGCGACCATCCCGGAGGTCGTGCTGGACGGTCTCCCCGTTGAGTTCGCAGGTCAGTTCCAGGTCGTCGCGGTCGGCCGGTTCGTCGACACTCACCAGTGCGGGCCCCACCGGGCCGAAGCCGGGGAAGGACTTGCCGAGCGAGAACTGGGCCGGGCGGCCCGCGAGTTGGACGATCCGCTCGGACTCCTGCCCCACAGTGAGTGCGCCTACCGGGTCCCAGCCGTCCTCCTCCGGCACCCGGTAGGCGTCGCGGCCGATCACGGCGACCATCTCCAGTTCCCAGTCGAATGACCAGGCGGCAGGTCGATGGGGTCGTACGGGCCGGTCAGGCAACTGGGGAACTTGGTGAAGACCAGCGGCTCGGCCGGCTCCTCGTACCCCGCTTCCGCCGTGTGCGGGCGGTAGTTGAGGGCGACGGCGAAGATCTGGCGCGGCTCGGGGACGGGTGCGCGCAGGTCCGACTCCTTGTACGGGACGGCCGTCGCCGGGTCGACGTCGGCGGACCAGCGCAGCAGGGCGTCCCACTGGTCGAAGACGGCGGCCGGGTCGGTGTCGAAGCCGCCCGTGGACACGTCCACGGCGCCACCGGCACCGCTGCCGTCACCATCGGTCAACAGGGCAAGGCGGCCCGCGAGGTTGGCGATCCGTATGGCCTCACACCCACTGTTCCGCGGGCGGCTCGGACGTGCCGTACGCGTCCTGCCAGGAGACGACTCGGTTGCGCAGTACGCCGATGTGCTCGATCTCGGCCTCGACGACGTCGCCGGGCTTCAGGTAGTTGGCGAAGGGGTCCTCGGTGCTCGCCGCGACTCCGGCGATGGTGCCGGTGGTGATGATGTCGCCCGCGCTGTAGGTCTGCGGGGAATGGTAGGCGACCAGTTGAGGGATCGACACCGACATACGGGAGGTGTTCGACTTCTGCCGTACGTCGCCGTTGACGCGCAGTTCCATGTCGAGGTCGTGCGGGTCGTCGATCTCGTCGGCGGTCACGATGTATGGGCCGATCGGGCAGAAGGTGTCGATGGCCTTGGAGAAGGAGAAGACACCTGACTCCATCTCCTTGCGCTGGATGTCGCGCGCGGTGATGTCGTTGAAGACCAGGTAGCCGCCGATGTGCTCGACGGCCTGTTCGGCGGTGAGGAACTTGCCGGGTTTGCCGATGATCACGGCGAGTTCGAGCTCGTAGTCCAACTCCCGGGTCAGGTTGGCCGGGTACACGATCGGCTCGTCGTGGCCGATGATCGCGTCCACGTTCTGGAAGAACACGATGCCCTTGTTGACCGGGTGCGACCAGTCGACCCGTACCAGGTCCTCGTGGTGCTCGCGGAAGTTGCCGGCCGTGTGGAAGAACTTCTTGGGCACGATCGGCGCGCGCAGCCGGACGTCGGCGAGTGGATACGTCCGCCCGGTCTCGGCGACCTGACCGTAGCGCTCGAAGAACACCCGGGTCGACGGAACGTCGAGCTCGATCACCGTGTCGCCGTCCAGGCGGCCCACGAGTCCGTCGTCGAACGTCACAAGTTTCATCTGACCTCCTCATAACTGTCGACACTCAGCCTCCACGATTCCAGTATTCACGTCAACGGCGCCGTCAAGTGTGGACACATTGAACGAAGGTCGCTTACGGTCCGCAGCATGAGGACGACGTGGAACTTCACCGGCACGCGCGCGCTCGTGGCCGGTGCGGGCGGCATCGGCTCCGCCGTGATCGAGGCCCTGGCGGACGCGGGCGCGGACGTGGTCGTGCTGGACCGGGACGCCGGACAACGGGCCCAGGTCACACGCACGGGCGGTACAGGTGGTACGGGCAGTACGGGTGGCGGGAGTGGTGCGGACAGTACCGGCGGGACGGGCAGTTCACGCGGCGCCGGCGGTACCGTGCGCGGCCTGAGTGCGGACCTCACCTCCGCCGACGCCTGCCACGACGCGGTCACGGACGCCGTCGGCTTCCTGGGCGGTCTCGACGTGTTCGTGCACGCCGTCGGCACCAACGACCGCCGTCCCGTCCTGGAGACACCCGACGAGGTCTGGGAACGCCTCGTCGCCATCAACCTCAGCAGCGGCTTCTGGCCGGGCCGTGGGCAACGTCATGGTCCCCGGCGGCTACGGCCGCGTCGTCTACCTGTCCTCCGTGTCGGGGCTGCTCGCCCACCGCGACCACGCGCCGTACGCGGCGACCAAAGGCGGCATCAACCAGCTCATGCGGGTCATGGCCCGGGAATGGCCGCCCCACGGTGTCACCGTCAACGCGGTCGCCCCCGGCTACACCTAGACCGACCTGACCCGCGCCTACCTCGCCACACCGGGCACGCGCGCGTCGATGAAGACCCTGGTGCCCGCCGGACGGCTCAGCCGCGCCGAGGATCTGGTCGGTCCCACCCTGTTCCTCTCCTCCGCCGAGGCCGCTTTCATCACCGGACAGGTGCTGTACGCGGACGGCGGCCGGACCCTCGTCTGACGCACAGGTCACCCGACCGCCCACCGCACCCGTCAAGCCGCGTCCCGACCCGCCGCCCGACCCGCCCGACATCCCAAGGAGCCGTCATGACCACCTCCCAGCGATTCACCGACAAGACCGTGCTCGTCACCGGCGCCGGTACCGGATTCGGCGCCGAGATCGCCGTCCGGGCCGCCCAGGAAGGTGCCGATGTCGCGATCCACTACCGCAGTTCGCGGGCGGGCGCGGCGGCCACCGCCGAGCGCGTGACCGCGCTGGGCCGCAAGGCCGTCGTCGTCCAGGCCGACATAGCCGAGCACGCGCAGATCAGGCGCATGGCGGACGAGGTGTGGGAGGCGTTCGGCCGGCTCGACGTGGCGGTCAACAACGTCGGTGACGTGGCCCGCGAGCAGACGTCCTGGCGGGACCTCACCGAGGAGTCCGTCGACCATGTCCTCGCAGTCGACATCAAGGGCACGCTCCTGTGCACGCACGAGTTCGGCGCGCGGATGCTGGAGCAGGAGGGGGGCGGTTCGATCGTCAACATCGGGTCGACGGTGGTGGCGCGGGGCAGTGCGCGGGCGCCTCAGTACGCCGCCGCGAAGTACGGGATCATCGGCCTGACGAAGTCGTACGCGCACGCCTTCGCCCCTGCCGTCAGGGTCAACGTCTTCGCGCCCGGGTTCATCGAGACGCCCGCGACGCTGGGTCGCGAGGACTGGAAGAACGGGCGCGGGGAGCAACTGCGCAAGGCGACTCCGATGGGGCGCATCCCCGGCCCGGAGGAGCTGGCGGGGGCCGCGCTGTTCCTGGCCACGGAGGACGCGCACCACATCACCGGCGGTTTCCTGATCGCCGACGGCGGCTACAACATGATCGGCGCGTGACGGGAGGACGGCGCTCCTTCACCGAAGGCCACCGCCCTCCCGCCACGATTCACCGGTCGCGGTCGGCTACGCCACCGTGCGGATCAGCTTCTTGTTGACGAACTCCTCGATGCCCGGACGGCCCAGTTCGCGTCCGAAGCCCGAGCGCTTGATGCCGCCGAAGGGCAGTTCGGCCCCCTCGGCGCCGACGCCGTTCACGAAGACCATGCCAGCCTCGATCCGGTCGGCGACCCGCGCGGCCTGGGCCGGGTCGGTGGTGAAGACGTAGGAGCCGAGGCCGTACGGGGTGTCGTTGGCGATGCGGACGGCGTCGTCCTCGTCGGTGGCGGCGAAGACCATGGCGACCGGGCCGAACAGTTCCTGGCGGGCGGCGGTGTCCTCGGTGGTGAGTCCGGTGAGGACACCCGCCGGGAAGTGGGCCCCGTCGCGCCGGCCGGTGCTGTGCAGGGTCGCGCCCTCGGCGACGGCCGCGTCGACCTGGCGGGCGAGGTTCTCGGCGGCGGCCACGGACGACAGGGGCGCGCCCGTCTCCCCGGCGAGGAGCCGTGCGCTGAACTTGTCGACGAACTGCTCGTACAGGCCCTCGACGACCACGAAACGCTTGGCCGCGTTGCAGGCCTGGCCGGTGTTGTCGAGGCGGGCGGCCACGGCGGCGTCGACGACCGCGTCGAGGTCGTCGGTGGACAGGACGACGAACGGGTCGGAGCCGCCGAGTTCGAGGACGACCTTCTTCAGGTGGCGGCCGGCGATCTCGGCGACGGCGGAGCCCGCCCGCTCGGAGCCGGTGAGCGAGACGCCCTGGACGCGCGGGTCGGCGATCACGTCGGCGATCTGCTCGTTGGTGGCGTAGACGTTGACGTACGCCCCGGCCGGGAAGCCCGCCTCGGCGAACAGCTTCTCCAGCAGGGCGGCGGTGGCGGGGCACTGCGGAGCGTGTTTGAGGACGATGGTGTTGCCGATCGCCAGGTTCGGGGCGGCGAAGCGGGCGACCTGATAGGCGGGGAAGTTCCACGGCATGATGCCGAGCAGGACACCCACCGGGCTGCGCCGGATGACGGCACTGCCCTCTCCGGACGTCACGTCGAGCGGTTCGTCGGCGAGGAACTCCTCGGCGTGGTCGGCGTAGTAGTGGTAGATCTCGGTGCAGAAGCCGACCTCGCCCTCCGCCTCGGCGAGGGGTTTGCCCATCTCACGCACGATGCTCGCGGCCAGTTCGTCCTGGTGTTCCGCGTGCAGGTCACCGAGCCTGCGCAGCAGGGCGGCCCGCTCGGCGACCGTACTGGAGCGGCCCCACGCGGCAGCGGTGTGGGCGGTGTCGACAGCTGCCGCGACCTGGGAGTCGGTGGCGGTCGGGTAGGTCTCGACGACCTCTGCGGTGGCCGGGTCGGTGACGGCGTACATGCGATCTCCAGGTGCTGCGTGGTGATGGTCGGGCGGGGGTACGGGGCTGCGGCCGGCCCGCGTGTCACGGGCCGGGCCGTGCCGTCATGGTTCGAGGATCGTGCGCACTCCGGTGTTGGACCGGAGGTCGTCGAACGCGAGCGGTGCCTCCTTCAGCGGGCGGACCTTCCCGACCAGGTCGTCCAGCGGCAGGCGCCCGGCGAGGTGGAGACGGGCCAGCTTCGGGATGTCCAGCTCGCCGACGCTGGAGCCATAATTGCAGCCAAGGATACGTTTTCCCTGGTCGGCGAGGTCGAAGAGGTCGAACGAGCCGGTCGCGCCGGTGGCCGCCATACCGACGAGGACGGCCGCGCCGCCGGAGGTGAGCATGGCCGGAAGTGTCTCGACGACCTTCGGGCTGCCGATCGCCTCGAAGGCGTAGTCCACTCCCCCGAGCTGTTCCTGGCACCAGGCGGCCACGTCGTCGCGCGCCCCGTCGAGGGTGTGGGTGGCGCCGAACTTCCGTGCCGCTTCGAGGCGTTCGGGCGAGAGGTCGACGGCGATGATCGGGTCGGCGCCGACCAGGGCGAGGCCCATCACCACGGAGAGGCCGACTCCGCCGGTGCCGATGACGACCGCGGACTCACCGGGCCGTACGCCCGCGGTGTTGACGACCGCGCCGATCCCGGTGGTGATGGAACAGCCGAGCAACGCGCCGATACCGAAGGGCAGCTCCTCGGGGACCTTCACCGCGGCCGTCTCCGGGACGACCAGCCGGTCGGTGAAGGCGCCGAGGCCCAGGTAGGGCCAGACCGCCTCGCCGGCGGCGTCGGTGAAGGGGGTCGTGCCGTCGGGGAGGGTGTTGGCGACGGCCTTGGTGCCGGTGCACAGCCAGCCCTGACCGGCCACGCACTTGCGACAGCGGCGGCACGGCGCGAACCAGGACAGCACCACGTGGTCGCCGGGACGCACGGAGGTGACACCGGGGCCGACCCCGGTGACCACGCCCGCGGCCTCGTGCCCGAGGACGAGCGGGCGGTCGGTGGGCCAGTCCCCGGACACGATGTGCAGGTCCGAGTGGCACACACCGGCGGCGCGGACCTCGATCTCGACCTCGCCGGGACCTGCGGGACGCAGGGTGACCTCGCGCGTGCCGAGGCCTGCCTCGGGGTCGAAGACGATGGCGGTGGAGGACACGGCTGGGGAGGACTTCGACGGCATCAGGACGCCTTCACTTCTTCTGCGGTCGGGCCGTCCGTGGCCGGACGCGGGGCGAGCTTGGTGTGGGGCTTGGCGACCACGACGTACACGAGGCCGATGACGAAGAGGGCGGAGAAGACCAGGATCACGGCCCAGACCTGCATCCAGCTGCCGCCGACGGGGGCGAGTTCGGTGCGCGGCCAGGCGATGTTGACCGCTTCGAACAGCAGCCACAGCACGGCGAGCACGTTGACGACGAGCCCGGTGCGGCCGAGCCGCAGCTGTCCCGCGGCGGGGTTCCAGCGTCCGGAGAGCCGGGCGACCAGGGCCACGACGGCGACCGCCAGGAAGACGAAGTAGAACCCGCCGGAGCCGAACGCGATCAGGGTGGCCGCCGCGTTGCCGTTCAGGCCCAGCAGCAGGCCGAGTCCGGCCAGGACGGCGGTCGCGATGAGGGAGACGTACGGGATCTGGCGGGGGCCGACGGTCGCGAGCGTCGTGGAGAAGGGCAGCTGGCGGTCGCGGGCGAAGGCGTACACGGCGCGGCCGATGTAGGTCTGGATCGAGATGGCGCACGCGAAGAACGCGATCAGGACGACGACGACGAACGGCTTCTCGCTCCAGCCGCCGAGGCCTTGGGTCACGGCCTCGAAGACGGGGTCGACGATCGCGCCGGAGACGGCGTCCTCGGGGCGGCGCAGGGCGAGCGTCACGGCGAGGCCGGTCAGCAGGACCGTGAAGGCGACGAAGAGGTAGGCGCGCAGCAGGGCACGCGGCACGCTGCGGCGGGGCTGTTCGGTCTCCTCGGCCACCTGCGTGGTCGCGTCGAAACCGAGGAAAGCCCAGCCGGCGACCGCGAGGCAGGTCAGCAGTCCGGCCGTGACGGAGCCGCCGGAGACGTCCTGCGCGCCCAGGGTCTCGAAGAGGATGCCGAAGCCGTTGTGTCGCACGAAGAGCAGGAGGATCAGGCTCACGGCGATGGAGGCGACGCCCTCGGCGATGATGCCGGCGTTCAGGAAGTGCTTCACGGGGTTGACCCCGAGGAGGTTGATGCCGAGCGCGACGGCGACGAAGACCACGCCGAGGAGTACGTGCAGGGCGGGCGAGGGGACGCCGTCACCGGCCAGCATGTACAGCCAGGTCGCTCCCAGGTAGGCCACGGTCGTCAGTGAGGCGACGGCCGAGGCGAGGTAGATCCAGCCCACCAGCCAGCCCAGGCGTGGACCGCCCAGTCTGCGCACCCACTGGTAGACGCCTCCCGTGATCGGGAACTGGGAGGACAGCTCGGCGTAGACCACGGCGACCAGCAGCTGGCCGAGGAAGGCGACGACGACCGCCCAGATCCAGGTGGGTCCCGCGAAGACGAAGCCCAGCTGCACGACGGCGTAGATGCCGACCACGGGCGAGATCGTCGCGAACCCGATCGCGAAGACGGCCCACGCGGACAGGGTCCGTTTCAGCTCCTGCTGATAGCCGTATTCGGCTAGTTCACCGGCATCGGTGCGGATGTCGTCCACGTTCGTCTCCTGACGCTTCCTGACAGTGATGCGCGTGTGGGCGGCCGTCCGGCCTTCCCGGTCCGTCGTGGCGTGACACCGAGGGGCGGACGAGGGGCGGTTCTCGGACCGCGGCCGGCGGTATTCGGACAGCAACGCTTATTGGGCGCATGACCAATTGCTTATTGGTCGCATACTCAATAACATTCACGGCATGACGTCAAGAGGTCCGGGCAAGCGGGTCCGCAAGGCTCCCGCGGAGCGCCGCCACGAGATCGTCGCGGTCGCCGCGCAGGTCGGCCTCGTCGAGGGGCTTGAGTGCATCACCCTGCGCAGGGTCGCCGACGAGCTCGGTGTCCAGCCCGGACTCGTCGGCCACTACTTCCCCGCGGCCGACACCCTGGTGGCCGAGGCCTTCACGGCCGCCACCATGGCCGACCTGGACACCCTGCTGCCCGAGCGGCCCGACGGCCCCGGCGACGACACCCCGCGGGCGGTCCTGCGGCGGTTCTTCACACTGATGTCCAGCACCGAGTTCGACAACGTCAGCAGGCTCTGGCTCAACGCCCGGCATCTCTCGCGCTACCGCCCCGGGCTGCGCCAGCACGTCGTGGCGCAGGAACTGCTGTGGTGCACGCGCATAGAGAAGGCGATCACCGCCGGTACGGAATCAGGGGACTTCGTCTGCGCCGACCCGCGGGCCGCGGCCGTCCGCATCCTGGTGGCGATCGACGGTGCCAGCGCCTACATCAACACCAGCGCCGAACAGCGCGGAGCCCCGATCACCCACTTGGCCAGGACCGTGGCGGAGGCCGAACTGGGTCTCGGGGCGGGGGCGTTGGAGCCGGAGGGTGAACACCCCTGAAGCGCGGCAGCACCATGCGGGTGACCATGCGGGTGCTCGTAGGCGCTGCCGCCGACGATCAGGTGGTCACCGGGACCCTTCCGCCACCGGCTCGGTGACGGGGCGCGTGGCACGCTCGCGTCCCGCCAGACGTTCCAGCGCGAAGGCACCCGGGCCGAAGAACACGATGAGCAGGAACCCCCAGCAGAAGAGCACCGGAGCCAGCCCGCCGTTCTGCAGCGGGAAGAGGCCGTCCTGCTGGTGCTCCGTGAAGTACGCGAACGCCATGATCCCCGAGCTGAGGAACGCCGCGCCGCGTGTGGCGACCCCGAGGAGCACCAGGGCGCCGCACACCAGCTCGATCACCCCGGCGTACCAGAAGGGCCAGTCGCCCGTCGGACTGGCCTTGCGGTCCAGCACCCCGAAGACCGTGGCAGCGCCCTCGGTGGTGAACAACAGGCCGAGGACCATACGGAACAGGCCCAGCACGAAGGGCTGGCGCGACGTCAGCCAGTCGCCGAGGCGCGAAGTGGTCATCAGAACTCCTCAGAAGTCGGTAGGCGATCGGTCGGTGCGCGACCGGTCAGTACGTGATCGATGGAATGAGGGGGAAATGGACCACGGAGTCCGGGTCGCGTCCCTCAGTCGTCCGTACGTGCGCGGGGCGTCCTGGGTTCAACCGGATGCCGAGGTCGTGGGCCGCTGACCGGCTCCTGTCCGCGAGCCGGCCTTCATGGCGGGCTCCGTGACGGCCTTCGCGACAGGCTCCGTGACGGGCTTCGTGGCGGCCCTCGTGGTGGCCTTCGCGACGGGGTCGGTGTGTCCGGTTTGACTTGAAGCGCTTCAAGTAGCGGAGGCTACTCACATGTCAGCGACCAGACAGCAAGCCGCGGACCTGACCATCCAGGAGATGGCCCGGCGATCGGGCTTCGCCGAATCCACGCTCCGCTACTACGAGAAGATCGGCCTCCTGGGCCCGGTCGCCCGCGACGAGTCCAGTGGGCATCGCCGGTACGGGCCCGCGACCGCGGATCGTGTCGAGGCGCTGTCCTGCCTGCGTTCGGCCGGGATGACGGTCACCGGGATGCGGCGCTATCTGGACCTGCTCGCCCGAGGGGACTCCGCCGCGGCCGAACAGCGGGACCTGTTCGCCGGGCAGGCCGAGGTACTGGCCGCCGACATCGAACAGCTTCAGCTGCGCCTGACGTATCTGCGGCGCAAGGCGGACCTGTGGGACGCCCGGGTCCGCGGGGACGCCGCCGCCGAGAAACAGGCGGCCGAGGACGTCCTCGACGTGATGCACCGATTCCGATTCTGACTCCGCGTCCGAAGAGCAGTACCGAAGGATTGAAGGACTGACGACCATGAACGCAGAAGATTTCGACACCGCTCCCCAGGAACTCGGCACCGTACTCGTCACCGGCGGTACGGGACTCGTCGGCAGCCACTCGATCGCCCGGCTGTTGCGCGAGGGACACCGGGCCCGCGTGACGGTACGGGAGCCGGGGCAGGAGGCCGGGGTGCGGGCGGCACTGCGCCGCGCCGGGGTCGATCCGGCGGACCGGCTGGAGTTCGCCGTCGCGGACCTCGGCTCGGACGCCGGATGGGGAGCCGCCCTGGACGGCGTCGGCCACGTACTGCACCACGCCTCGCCCTTCCCGGTCAGGCCGCCGGAGACGGAGGACGAACTGATCCGGCCCGCTCGCGAGGGTGCGTTGCGGGTCATCGCGGCGGCCCGGGAGGCCGGTGTGCCACGGGTCGTGTTGACGTCCTCGTACGCCGCGGTCGGATACACGCTGAAGCCCGACAACCGCTACTCGGAGACGGACTGGACCGACCCCGACACCGAGGGCCTGCCCGCGTACCACAAGTCGAAGGTCCTTGCCGAGCGCGCCGCCTGGGACTACGCCCGCGCCCACGACGACATCGAACTGACCGTCATCAACCCCACGGGCATCTTCGGTCCCCCGCTGGGCGACCGGCCCTCCGGCTCCGTCGGCCTGGTCCAGGGCATGCTGACCGGGCAGTTGCCGGTGGTGCCGGTCATGTACTTCGGTGTCGTGGACGTACGGGACGTCGTGGATCTGCATCTGCGCGCCATGCTGCACCCGAAGGCGGCGGGTGAACGTTTCATCGCCGTCGGCGGGCCGTCGATCAGCTTCTTCGACATGGCGGGCATCCTGCGCCGGCACTTTCCCGCCGCGGCCGGTCTGCTGCCCGCCACGGAACTGACCGTCGAACAGGTACGCGAGGCGGCGAAAGCCGATCCGGCCCTGCGGGACGCCGCGACTCTGCGGGGCCGCATCCCTGTCATCAGCAACGAGAAGGCCCGTACGGTCCTGGGCTGGCAGCCGAGGGACGTCACCGAGACGATCGTGGCGACGGCGGCCGGCCTGATCGAGGGCGATCTGACCCTGCCGGTGGACGGCGGCGGTCTGACCCTGCCGGTGGACGGCGGCGGCCGTCCCTGACCGGCTCGGCTCCCCGCGCTCCTGGCTCAGTTGTCCCGATTGCCGCGGTGACCCGGCTAGCCTGGGGGTTTCGCCATCGAGAGGAGCCGCCATGCCGGAGGAACCGACACCGGGAGGCCCGTTGGGCACAGCGATGCGAAAGGTGACGTTCCCGGACGGGTCGCGCGGGATCATCCTGGTGAAGGCGGGCACCTCGCAGGAGGAAGCGGATCTGCAGGCGGCGCAGGTGTGGGCGGAGCGGTCGGAGCGGGGCCAGGCCAACAGCTAGGGCCGTTCCGGCCGGAGCCGGTGAGGCTTCTCCGTGTCCCGGGCGGAGGGCAAGTTACCCATGAGCGCCGGGACGCAGGGCACTACTCGGGCCCGGAGGTCTCCCGGGTACGAGCCTGGTGCCGGCGGGCCTTGAGCCGGTTCCCGCAGGTCTTCATCGAGCACCACCGCGCGGTGTTGGCACGGCTGCGGTCCAGGAGGAAGAGGCGGCATTCGGGGTTCTCGCACGGCCGCAGCCGACCGGGCATGTGCTCCTTGACGTCCGCCCACGCGAGGACGAGTTCCGCGGCGAGTCTTCGTTCCGCCGGCGCCTCCAAGTGCCACTCGATGCCCGAGGCACTGGGCTGAGGGACCTTGTGAACGCCCGCGAGCAGCTCGCTCAACCGGGTCTCCGCGGCCGTGGCCGACGCCACCGCCTGGAGCGCGTCCCGGGCGGTGCGCAGCCACCGGCGCTCCTCGTCGCCGCCGAGACCGCCGTGCTCCCGCGCCCACCTGTCCAGTTCCTGGTCGGCACGCCACAGGTCCTGGCGTCGGCCGTCCACGACAGGGGTGCTGTTCAGCGCCTGCATCAGGGCCTGGTCGTCCAGCACGGGTCCCACCTCACCAACTAACTCCATTGAGACGTTTGACAGGTTACCCCAAACGCGGTCTACTTGACGCCGAGGGGTAACCGTCATGAACCATCGAAGGGGTTAGCCATGGTCGAGATCCGCCATCAGTACGCGACAGTGCGGGGGCATCGCGTCTTCTACCGCGAGGCAGGGCCCCACGAGGCCCCCACCCTTGTGCTGCTGCATGGATTTCCCACCAGTTCGCGCATGTTCCGCCACCTCATTCCGGCGCTGGCCGACCGCTTCCATGTCATCGCCCCCGACCACCTCGGCTTCGGCAACTCCGACACCCCGCCCGCGGACGCGTTCACCTACACCTTCGACTCCCTGACCGACATCACCGAAGCCCTGCTGGACCAGCTCGGCGTCACGCGCTACGCCGTGTACGTGCAGGACTACGGCGCACCCATCGGGTGGCGGCTGGCCCTGCGCGACCCGGACGCGATCACCGCGGTGATCACTCAGAACGGCAATGCATACGAGGACGGTTTCGTACCGGAGTTCTGGAAGCCCGTGCGGGCGTACTGGGACAGCCCGGGGCCGGAGACCGAACCTGCCGTCCGGGCCGCCCTCTCGCTCGACGCCATCCGCTGGCAGTATCTGCACGGCGTGGACCGGCCCGAGCTGGTCGACCCCGACACCTGGGCCGCCGACCACCGCGAGGTCAACCGGCCGGGCAACGACCTCGTACAGCTCGCCCTGTTCGCCGACTACGCCGGCAACCCGCCTCTCTACCCCGAGCTGCACGCCTACTTCCGGGAACGCCGGGTCCCCCTCCTCGCGGTGTGGGGCGCGGGCGACGAGATCTTCGGCCCGGACGGTGCGCGCGCCTTCGCCCGGGATCTGCCGGACGCGGAGATCCACTTGATACCCGGCGGCGGCCACTTCCTGCTCGAAAGCCACCTGGACACCGTCGCCGGGTACATCCGCGGGTTCCTGACCGCCACCGGCTGAGGGCGGACCGTGGCCCGGGATTCTCAGATGGAGAACCGCTCCTTGCGCAACAGCGGACGCACCCGAGCGTTGAAGCCCGCCGTGCGGAACGGGGTCTGGAGCAGACCGGGGCGCAGATGCTGGGCGATGGCCGCGGTGATCATGCCTTGGTCCAGGGCCAGTACGTGGTCACTCACGCGGCCGGTCGTCACATCGACCGAGTCGCGGAAACCGTAGCGGTCGTCGTAGGCGCCGAAGGCACGGTCCAGGGCGCGGAGATTGGAAAGGGCCTCGGCAGGGGCCTGGGGCAGGGCGAGGAAGGAGGCATGCGGGGTGACGACGCCCAGGGAGTTGTAGCCGTCCTCCTGCATACCGATGGCGTCGACGCCGTACTCCCGGTAGCCGCCAGCGGGTATGGAGGCCGGGGAGAAGCCCCAGTACCCCAAGTCCTCCTCGATCAGGCCGTGTTCGATCTGGCTGCGGACGTAACGCCGGTGGGTGGTGCCCCAGGAACGCGGGGACCACTCGGACTCGGGCACGAACAGCGGAACCATCAGCGCCTCGAACATGGAACCGCCCCAGGTGGGGACGAGGTCCCGGCCACGGTAGGTGTAGTGGCCCTCCCACACACGCACGCCGTCGATCTCGACGTACTCGCCCCGCGGTTCCTGTTCCTGGCCCATGCCGGGCAGCATGGTGCGGAGCAGGTGCCAGTAGTGCTCGGTGGGCAGTGAGCCGTCGGCGATACCGAGGTAACTGGCCATCCGGGGTTCGGTGTTGAGGGCGCCGTAGTGGTGGCCCGTGGGCTCGCCCTTACCCGGCTTGTCCGGCCAGAAGCCACCGCGCAACTGCCCGGGACCGGCGACGGGGTCGGCCGGGTCGTAGGGCGTGTAGTAGTACGACCAGTCGGCGTCGGCGAGGAGGGCGGCGACGCGGGGACGCAGTTCGGGGGCGGCGTCCGCGGCGATCCGCAGGCCGGTCACGAGCCACGCGTTGTCGACACTGGACAGGAAGGGCCGTATCGGGTCGCCGGTCTCCGGCCAGGCCGTCAGCAGTGAACCGTCGTGCGCGTCGTACCAGTTGAACCACATCCCGTGGGCACGTTCCAGGCGTTCCACGGCGGCGATCGTGCGGGCCAGCCGGCGGTGCATGGTGGCCGCGGAGATGACACCGAGTCCGGCTGCCGCGACGGTGGACCACAGGCCGCAGCCGATGTTGGTCGGTGAGGTCTGCGCGGACGGTACGGGCGTCCCGCTGCCGCTGACGTCGATCTTGTCGGCGGCCAGGCCGAGTTCGGTCGTCATGGCCTCCATCGAGCGATGGGTCGCGACGAACCAGTCGCGCAACAGGCGGCGTTCGGTGTCGGTCCGCCCGGCAGGGGCGGCGTGGGCCGTGCCGGTGAGGGACGTGGCGCACGTGGCGGCGGTGGTCGCTGCGGCGGTCAGGAAGCTACGACGGTTCATGCGGCTCTGGCTCCTCTGCGGTGAGCAGGCAGGCGGAAGGGTGCGTGTCCGTGGTGCTGAACGGCGGTACAGGGGTGAGGCGATGGAATGCGGGGTGGCGCGGTGAAGTGGGGGTGGGGCGGGAACCGGCCGGTGTCAGGTGCCGGCCGGCTCCCGGTCTGGGGGATGCGGTCAGACCGCGGTGCGCGGCAGGACGCGGTCGCGGCCGAGGCCGCCGAGCCACACGGCGGACGGCTTCGCCGTGCGCTCGAAGGTCTGCGGGTCCACGGCGATGAGCCCGAAGGTCGGCTTGAACGAGCCCCATTCGTAGTTGTCGAGGGCGCTCCACGCAAGGTAGCCCTGCACGTTCAGGCCGTGCTCGATCGCGGCGGCGACCTCGCCGAGGGCGCCGGTGTAGTAGTCCACGCGACGACTGTCGTCCGAGGCGGCGATCCCGTTCTCGGTGACGATCAGCGGGGTGCCGTCACCGATGACCTCGGCGGTGTGGCGCAGCGCGTACCCGACGGCGGCCGGGTAGTACTCCCACTGCGTGAGGGTGCGTTCGACGTCGTCCGGCGCCGGGACGGGCCCGGTCTCGGCGATCTTCGTGCGGGTGTAGGACTGCACGCCGATCCAGTCGTCGCCGCGGGCGGCCTCGATGAAGACGTCCTCGCGGGGGTGGCGGTAGTCGGCGGTGCCCTGCTCGGCGCCGGGCAGGGCCTGGTAGACCTGGTTGGCGATGGTCCAGCCGACCTGGATGTCGGGGTGACCTGCGCGGATGACCTTGACGGCCGCGTGGTGGGCGGCGATGACCGCGCGGGTGGTCTCCTCGTCCGGGGTGGGCAGACCGGCCGGCGGGAAGCCCTGGTTGCCGGTCTTGGCGAGGCCTGCCATGACGGCGATCATGTTCGGCTCGTTGATGGTGCACACGTGCCGGACGCCGTCGGCGATGACGGGCGCGCACTCCTCGACGTACCGCGCGAAGAGTTCGACCGCGCCGTCGGCGGTCCAGCCGCCGAAGTCCTCGAACCACTGCGGGACGGTGAAGTGGTGCAGGGTGACCATCGGGCGCAGCCCGCGGGCGAGGGCGCCTTCGACCATCCGGCGGTAGTGGGCGATCTCGGCGCGGGAGAAGGTGCCGCGGACGGGCTCGATACGGGCCCACTCGATGCTGAACCGGTAGTCGGTGAAGCCCAGTTCGGCGAGCAGGTCCATGTCCTGCTCCCAGCGGTGGTAGCTGTCGCAGGCGTCCAGGCTGGGCTCGGCGATCCCGGCGGCGGGGTCGTGCTCCTTGCGCCACCAGTCGCTGTTGACGTTGTTGCCCTCGATCTGGTGGGCGGCGGTGGAGGCGCCCCACAGGAAGCCGTCGGGGAAGCGGGTGGTGGAGTACGTCATCGTCCGTATCTGTCTTTCTGGTGTGGGGGTGGGAGTGGGGAGTCGCGATGGTGGTGGCATGGCGATCCGGCCCGGGGGTCGGCGGAGGGACCGATCGGCCGGCGGGTGCGGGAGGCCGGGAGAAGCGGGCACACGGAGGCCGGAGGAGGTCCGCGGAAAGAGGTGCCCGGTGGGCTACTTCAGGCCCGCCGTCGCGATGCCCTGGGTGAAGTGCCGTTGCAGGACGGCGAACACGGCCAGGACCGGGAGCACGACGAGGAGCGAGCCGGCCATCAGCATGCCGTTGCCACCGCCGACCGTGCGGTTGGGATCGTTGGCGAAGGTCGCGAGCGCCACCGGGAGGGTGTACTTGTCCGGATCGTTGGTGGCGATCAGGGGCCAGATGAAGTTGTTCCAGGAACCGAGGAAGGTGAAGATCGTCAGCGTCGCGAGGGCGGGCTTGACCAGCGGGATCACGATCCGCCAGAAGATGTACCACTCCCCCGCGCCGTCGAGACGGGCCGCCTCCAGCAGTTCGTCGGGCACGGACTGCATGAACTGCCGCATCAGGAACACTCCGAACGCGCCCGCCGCGAAGGGCAGGACCAGTCCGGCGTACGTGTCGATGAGGCCGAGGCCGTTCATCAGCACGTACAGCGGGAGGATCATGAGGTTGCCGGGGACCATCAGGGCGGCCAGCACGAGTGCGAAGACCTTGGAGCGCCCGGTGAAGTCGAGCTTGGCCAGCGCGTAGCCGAGCATGGAGCAGAACAGCAGATTGCTGACGGTCACGAGGACGGCCACGATCAGCGAGTTCAGGAAGTACTGCGGCATGTCGAGCTGGTCGAGCAGCGACGTGAAGTTGTCCAGCGTCCAGCGGGAGGGGATCCACACGGGCGGGTTCGCCGTGAGGTCCTGCTTCGTCTTGAACGCGGACAGTGCCATCCACAGGAACGGGGCGGCCATCACGAGCAGGGCGACCGAGGCGATCACGTACAGCAGCGGCGTGCGCCCCCGGCCGGTGCGTCGGAGGGCCGGGCGGGCCGGGTGGGCCGGGGCCTCGGGGGTCTTCTCGGCGGTCTCGGCGGTCATCGGGTGTTGTCCTTCAGCAGTCGGAGCTGGAGCACCGTGATGCCCATGATCACGACGAACAGGACGTACGCCATGGCACTGGCATAGCCCATGTGGAAGAAGTTGAAGCCCTCGCGGTACATGTCGAGCGACACGGTCAGCGTGGAGTCGGACGGGCCGCCCTGGGTCATCACGAAGGGCTCCTCGAAGACGTTCAGGTAGCCGATGGTGGTGATGACCGTGGCGTACAGCAGGGTGGGCCGCAGCAGGGGGATCGTGATGCCGCGCAGTTCCTGCCAGACTCCGGCGCCGTCGAGACGGGCCGCTTCGCGGACGTCCGTGGGGATCGCCTGGAGGCCGGCGATGCACAGCACCATGACGGTGCCCAGGTTGCGCCACACCGCCATGGCGATCAGGGACGGCATCGCCCAGGTCTCCGAGCCGAGGAAGTCCGGTGCGGTCAGGCCGACTTCGGAGGCGAGGGAGGCGATCAGTCCGTCGGACGGGTCGAGCACGAAGCGCCAGACGACGGCCACGGCGACGATGGTCGTGACGACCGGCGCGTAGAAGCCGACGCGGAACAGGGTGCGGGCCCGGTGGATGCCGTTGTTCAGCAGGATCGCCGCGAGCAGTCCGAGGACGATGGTCGCGGGTACGCCGACGACCACGAAGTAGGCGGTGTTGAAAAGGGCCTTGAGGAACTTGTCGTCCTGGAACAGCCGGGTGTAGTTGTCCAGGCCGACGAACTCCGCCTCCAGCGGCCGGGTGACGTTCCGGGCGCCGAAGTCGGTGAAGCTCATCAGGAGCGTGGCGACGATCGGGAAGAGCATGAAGACGCCGAACAACACCAGGAACGGTGTGGAGAACAGCCATCCGGTCAGATTGTGCTTGCTGAGCGAGCGGTTGGCACGGCGCTTGCGACCTGCCTTGCCACCGCCGTGCGGGCTCTTGTCGACGGCCGCCGCCTGCGGGGCGGCCGGTCCTGTGGTGAGGGACATGAGGGGGACTTTCTCCTACGGCCTCCTGCTGCCTGCTACTGCACGAGGCCTTCGATCTCGGACTGGGCCTTGTCCAGCGCTTCCTTCGCGGAGGACTTGCCCTGGGTGACCGACTCGATGGCGGTGTCCACCTTGGAGGTGATCTCGGTCAGCTTGGGCTGGGAGGGGGTGGCGCGGGCGGTGTCCATCTGCTGCCGCCACACCTGCATGGTCGGGTCGTCGGCGAGGTCACCGGTCGTCCAGGCCTCGGTGTTGGCGGGCAGGTCGTTGGTCCGCTCGAACCAGTCGGCCTGGCCCTTGGCGCCGGTGAGGTAGGCGACGAGTTCCTTGGCGGCGGCCTTGTGGTCGCTGTCGGCGGAGATGGCCAGGCTGGAACCGCCGGCCATGGACACGGACGCCACGTCGGCGGGTACGGGGGCGACGGCCCACTTGTCCTTGAGGTCGGGGTAGTTCTCGTCGATGAGGTTCGTGAGCCAGGGGCCGCCGAAGAACATGGGTACGGCGCCGGTGTTGAAGTCCTTGGTGACGTCGTAGCCGGGGCGTACGGACTTCTCGCTCAGGCCCTTGTCGAAGTAGCTGCCGTAGTTCTCCAGCGCCTTGACGGCCGCGGCGGAGTTCACGGCGGCCTTGCCGTCCTCGTCGATGATGGCGCCGCCGGCGGAGTACAGGAACTGGTAGAAGCTCTGTACGGTGTCGAGGCCGCCCGGCTGGATGGACAGGCCCCACTTGGTGTCGGCCTGCTTCTGGTACGCCTCGGCTGCGCTCTGCAGCTCGGCCATGGTGGCCGGGGCCTTCTCGATGCCGGCCTTCTTGGCGAGGTCCGTGCGGTAGAAGAGGACGCGCGTGTCGACGTACCACGGGGCGCCGTAGGTCTTGCCGTCGTAGGAACCCTGCTGCCAGGCGGCGGGGAAGTAGTCGGTCTCGTGGACGGTCTTGGAGTCGACCGGCTCCAGGACGCCCATGTCGGCGAACTCGCCCAGGTAGCTTCCGCCCATCTGCATCACGTCGGGCAGCTTGCCCGCGGCAGCGGCGGCGACCAGCTTCTGGTGGGCCACGTCCCAGCCGATCGGGGTGACCTTGACCGTGAGGTTGGAGTGGGTCTTCTCGTACTCCTCGGCCACGTCGCCGAGCTTCTCCCCCTCCGTGCCCATCGCCCAAACGGTCAGGGTCTGCTTGGCGTCTGCTGCCACGCCCGCGCCACCCGAACCGCCACAGGCGGTGAGGGTGAGGGCAGACGCCAGGGTGAGTGCGATCGACCCGGTTGCGGCGGCGCGGTTCATGGGCGGCTCCTCCTTGAGCGTTCTGACTGACGTCCACGGCTGAAGTTCACGGCCGAGGTGTACGCCTGACATTCATGATGTATGCGCTGCCTGTAAGCGCATACATCACTCTGTGGCAGTGATTCCTGGCCTGGCAAGAGGGGGCTTGGTCACACTCCCGTAACGGGCGGGACATTTTGTGGGCTGGTTCTGGTGTTCCACTGCCTGGCCCTGCCCGGGGAGGGGGTGGGGGACAGCCAGGGAGGGGGTGGGGGACAGTCTGTGCGGGAGCAACGCAAAACGGATCATTGCATGGGGTGGCGCTCCGCTTGGGGTGGGGATGGGGTTGGGATGGGGTTGGGATGGGGTTGGGTTGGGGGTGGGGGACTTGTGGCGTTCCCCGCGACCGCCTCGCGGCGCTTTCGGGGGGTCCGTTGTCGGGTGCGGGTTGTGGTGGGCTGTTTGCGCCGTTCCCCGCGCCCCTTTCCGGGCCCCGGGCCGCTGTCGAGTGCGGGTTGTGGTGGGCTGAGCGCGCCGTTCCCCGCGCCCCCTCCGGGGCCCTCCCGCCCGACGTTGGGTGACGGTCGTGGAGGGCTCAGCGCGCCGTTCCCCGCGCCCCTTTCGGGGCTCCGGTCTGCTGTCGGGTGGCGGTTTTCGTGGGGGGCGTGGGCCTCTGGGGGATGGGGTGGGGTGGTTACAGTCTGTGTGTGGCTTCTTCATTTTGCTTCTCTGCGCGGGGTCCGGGTGGTGGGTACGGGCTTGAGGAGTTGTTGGTCGTGGGGGTTCCGCGTGAGCCCGCGGACTTTGGCCGCTTCTGGCGGGGGCGGCGGGACGCGGCGGCTCGGGTGGAGCCGCGGCCACTGCTCGGCGAGGTCGTGGAGGAGCGCGACGGCTTCCGCGTGCACGAGGTCTTCTACGACGCACTCGGCGGCAGGTGTGCCGCTTTGCTGGCGCTACCGTGCGACGGGCCCGTACGCCATGGTTTCGTCATCGGGCACGGCTACGGCGGACGCAAGGATGTCGGCGCCGACATCCCTCTTCCGCTACCGGAGTCCGCCGCGATCCTGCCGATCGCGCCCGGCCTTCCCGCTCTCGGGCTGCGGCCAGGGGTGCCCTCGGACCCGGACGGGCACGTCCTGCACGGCATCGGATCGCGGGACACCTACCTCATCGGCGACTGCGTCGCGGCCGTGTGGGGCGCCGCCTCGGCCCTGCTGGAACTGGTTCCCTCGGCCGCGCTGGACGGCAGGCGACTGGGCTACCTCGGAGAGAGCTTCGGCGGCGGGATCGGCGCGCTGGCGCCGCCCTGGGACGACCGGTTCGCCGCGGCCGGGCTGACCTTGCCGACCTTCGGGAACCACCCACTGCGGTGCACCCTCCCCTGCACCGGCAGCGGCGAGTCCGTGCGCACCCATGTACGCGAGCATCCGGAAGCCCTCGATGTCCTCGCCTACTTCGACGCGGCGACCGCGGCGACACACCTGCGTATCCCGGTGCTGTCCGCCTGCGCCCTGTTCGACCCGGTCGTGCCACCGCCGGGCCAGTTCGCCGTGCACAACGCGCTCGCCGGTCCACGCCGACTGGAGGTTCTGGACGCCGGGCACCATGCCTACCCGGGTGAGGCGGAGCAGCGACGACAACTGGGGCAGGTCACGTCGGAGTTCTTCGGATCGTGGATGGGGTGAGGAGGGGAGGGGAGGAGATAACCGGCCACCGGAAACAGGCGACTCGCCGGCTCGTGCACACTTCCCCTCATGACAACGATCTCGACGCTCGACGGCCGACAGCTCGACATGGCCGTGACCGGGCCCGCGGACGGGATTCCGCTGCTCTTCCACCACGGCACCCCCGGCAGCCTGCGGCCGATCCGCTCCATGGAACGCGCCGCTCACGCACGCGGGCTGCGGTTCGTGACCTTCTCCCGTGCCGGGTACGGCGGGTCCACGCGCGCGCCGGGACGCGCTGTCGTGGACGTGGCCTCGGACGTGCGGGCCGTGCTCGACCACCTCGGTGCGCCTAGTTGCCTGGTCAGCGGCTGGTCGGGCGGCGGGCCGCACGCCCTGGCCACGGCGGCACGACTGGCAGACCGGGTCGCCGGAGTCCTGGTCATCGCCGGAGTCGCGCCGTACGGCCTGCCGGAGATGGACTTCCTGGCCGGCATGGGCGAGGGGAACATCGAGGAATTCGGCCTGACCGTACGCGGGGAGGCCGCGCTGCGCCCCTACTTGGAGAAGGAGGCGGCCGGACTGCGCGACACCGACGCGGCGGGACTGATCGCCGGTATGCGGAGCGTGCTGTCCCCGGTCGACCGTGCCGCGCTGACGGAGGAGCTCGGCGAGGATCTGGCCGCGAACTTCGCGGAGGGACTGCGGCTCGGCGTGGACGGCTGGGTCGATGACGATCTCGCGTTCACCAGGCCCTGGGGGTTCTCGCTGGAGGAGATCACGGTGCCCGGCTTCGTCTGGCAGGGCAGCGAAGACCTGATGGTGCCGTTCGCCCACGGGCAGTGGCTCGCGGCGAACCTTCCGCGGGCCGTGGTCCACCTCGAAGACGGTGAGGGCCACCTCTCGGTGGCCGTGGGCGCCGCCGACCGCATGCTGGACGAACTGATCCAGGTGCTCTGAGATCCGGCACTGGAATTCAGCTCTGGGACCCGGTGTCGGGACCTGGCTCCGGGACCCGCTGCTGGGACGTGGACCCGCGACCCGGTGCCGGCACTCGGCCCGGATCAGGGGTTCCAGAACACCTCGGTGAACGTGCGGTCGAAGCGCCGCGCCGCCAGGTCCGTCCGCTGGATCACCCAGTGGACGCTGGAACCCTCCCAGCCCTGTACGTCCATGCCCGCATGCCAGTCCGCCAGCAGCACCCAGTCCGCGACATCGTCCGAGACCGGCCCGTCCCAGCGGTCCGCTTCCGCCGCCCGCAGCACCCTGAACACGGCACGGGCGACCGGGTCCGTGTAGACGACCTCCTCGTCGGCGTATCCCCCGATCTGCAGCGGCCCTTCGGGAGCGATGGCGCCACGGGTGTGGTCCCAGGCCGCGACGAGTTCCTCCGAGCGCGGGTGTCCGGGAAGCGGTCCGCTCCCCGGCTGCCCGGAGATCTCGACCGCGTGGTGGTACGGCAGCGACACCTCGGCCGTCGCCCGCAGCGGACCCTGCGGGAACTCCTGGAACATCGCCTCGTAGTCGTCGAAGTCGTGGGGGTTCCAGGCGTGGCTGTCCCGTTCCACCACGGCTGTGCCGACGGGTACGTACACCGCGCTGCCCATGGTCTCGTGGTCGTCCGCCGTCTCGGGGAAGGCGAACAGCAGCAGGTGGCCGTCGGGAGGCAGCGGGAGGTCCGTCGCGTCGGCGGGCAGGGCCGCGAGGTCTATGGAGGCGACGAAGGGGTGCTCCGGATCCGGTGTGTCGGCGGGGAGCAGGAGCGGCCCGCCGAACCGGCCCACGACCGGGCCTCCGCCGCCTTCACCCTCGCCCTCGCCCTCGCCCTCGCCCTGCGTCAGCGTCGCGCACGGGCGGGCGAGGTTCGTCCATCGCTCGACGTCGTCGGCCGGGACGCCGCGCGCGATCGCCTCGTCACGGAACAGCCGTAACCGGTCCTGCATCTCGGAAGCCATGCCAGAAGTCATGGTCGAACCGTAGTGGGAGGCTCTGACACGCAGGCTCCGGCACCGGGCCGTGGGCGGCCGGACAATCGTCAGGCCGTGGGCGGCCGGACGAACCTCAGACGACCGTCGGCAGGACCGTCGTCTCCTCACAGCCGCAGCTCGCCCGGCGGGCCACACTGACCGGCAGCATCAGGGAGACGGGCTCCTGCGGAGGCTGTCCGCTCAGCCGTCGTACGAGCAGGTCGACGGCCTCCTCCCCCATACGCACCATCGGCTGGCGCACGGTGGTCAACGCGGGGCGCACCATACGGCTCAGCGGGATGCCGTCGAAGCCGGTCACGACGACGTCGTCGGGTACGCGCAGGCCACGGTGTTCGAGGGCCTGGAGCGCGCCCACCGCCATCTGGTCGTTGGCGAACACGAACGCCTCGGGCCGGTCGCCGCTTCCCTCGCACAGCAGGCGAGCGGCGCGGGCGCCCTCGGCCTGGGTCATCATCGGCATGCGCAGGGCCGGTGCGACGGCGGCCTCGACGCCCGCCTCGACGCAGGCGCGGCGGAAACCCCGGAAACGTGCCTCGACATCGGGTGAGTCGTCCACGAGTCCCACGTAGGCGAGGCGGCGCAGCCCGTGGTCGTGGACCAGGTGCCGGGTCAGCTCGTACTGGCCGTCCTCGTTGGCGACCTCGACGTGGTCGAGATGGTCGAGGGAGGGGTCCTTCGCACGAGGTCCGGCCAGCATCACCACCGGCCGGCGCCGGGAGATCGCTTCGAGTTCCTCCGTCGGCACCGTGCGGGCCATCACGGCGAAGCCGTCCACACGGCCGGCGACCTGGGCCACCAGGCTCTCCGGGCCCCCGGCGAGGGAGGCCGCGATGAGCAGCGCGTACCCGTGCCGACGGGCCGCGCGTTCCATGCCCCGGATGATCTGGTCCGAGTAGAGCATCGCGGCGTCGTCGTCCTCGGCGCCGACCGTGTCGGGGTCGGAGTAGTCCGGGAAGCACAGGCCGAGGACACCGGTGGAACGGCTGGCGAGACCCCGGGCATTGCCGCTCGGCACGTATCCCAGCTCGCTCGCCGCCGCCAGCACGCGCTCGCGGGTGGCGGCCCGTACGGAGTCGGGGCTGCGGTACACCCTGGACACCGTGGCGATGGACACTCCGGAACGTTCGGCCACGTCGTACACCGTGGGATTCGCGTTCACGATGCGGCGCCGTTCATGGGTCAGGCCCCCGTCTCTTGTGATGCATGCATGGCGATGAAAGCGCATTCACACTAGGGGCGTGCACGCCTGTGAGGCAACCGGAACCTCTTTGACCGGCCATGTCCACGACCGAGCCCGACCGAGCCCGACGAGCCCGACCGGTTGAACGGCTGAACGGCTGAAGGGCTGAACGGACATGCCCCCTCAGTCGCGGTCGAGCAGTTCGATGAGGTTGCCGTAGGGGTCGGCGACGAAGGCCATGACGGCGCCGGGGCGTGGAGCCGACCGCGGAGTCATGCTCACTCCCGCGCCGGCCGCGACGAGTCGTGCGAACTCCGCCGCCACGTCCTCGACGCACAGGCACATATGGCCGAAGCCGTGTGTGGCCGCCGCGTCGAGGGCGCTGCCCGGTGTCGGGCCCGGGCGGGCCGAGGGGCGGTGGAGCAGTTCGATGCGGTAGCCACTGGCGTGCAGGAGCATGACCCCGCGCAGATCGGTGCCCGGGATCGCGAACGCCGGGGCCGCGGTGAGGTCCAGCGCATCGCAGTACCAGGCGGTGGCGGCCTCCAGGTCGGGCACGGAGATGCCCACGTGGTCGAAGCGTGTCATCGGTCAGCGCACGCCCGTACGGTCTTCTCCCGGGCCGGGCCGTCGCCCCGCCGGGTGCCACCCGTGGTGTCGCCGGACGACCGGTCGTGCACCGGCTCATCGGGCGCCGGCCCGGACCTGATCAATGCGGGCAAGGAGACGGTGACCGTCCTGCCCGGGGCCTCCTTCTTCGACTCAGCGCTGTCCTTCGGCATGATCCGGGGCGGTCATGTCGACACGGCCGTCCTGGGCGCCCCGCAGGTGTCCGCCGCGGGAGACCTGGCCAACTGGAGTGTCCCGGGAAAGATGATCAAAGGGATGGGGGTGCCATGAACCTGGTCCACGGTGCCCGGCGGGTGACCGTGCTGATGGAGCACACCGCCAAGGACGGGACGCCGAAGCTCGTCGACACCTGCACGCTGCCACTCACCGGCCGCGCCTGCGTCCATCGTGTCATCACCGATCTGGGTGTCTTCGACATCACGGCGGACGGGCTGACGGTCGTGGAAAGGGCCCCCGGCGTGACGGCCGGAGAGATCGCGGCGCGTTCGGGGACGCCGGTGCGGGGCTGACCGCACGCACCGATCTGCTGCGTCGATGCGATGCGTCGATCGCATGCAGCCCCGGCGGTAGCATCCGCCAGCATGGACACGCTCAGCAAAGCGACACGGGAAACACGGGAAGCGGGCGCATGACCCACCGCATCACATTCGTCTCGCCCGCGATGAGTTCGGCACTGCGTCAGGCGCGCTTCGACGACGGGGGTTCGCTCGACGCCGGCGGGGAGGCGCAGGCCCGTGCCGCGGCAGGATCCCTGCCGTCGGCCGCGCGCGTCGTGGCTTCTCCCTCGGTGCGGTGCCGGGAGACGGCCGCCGCGCTCGGACTGGACGCGGTGGAGACGGCGGAGTTGGCAGGACTGGACGCGGGACGCTGGCGCGGCCGTACGCTCGCCGAGGTCGCCGCGGCCGAACCGGAGGCCGTGGCCCGATGGCTGGCCGATCCGGCCTCCGCACCGCACGGCGGGGAGTCCGTGGCCGACTTCTGCGCCCGGGTGGCGCGCTGGCTGGAGTCCTCCGCCGAAACGGACACGGGTACGGGTACGGTCACGGCCACGGACGGCCGTACGCTCGCCGTCGTCGAACCGGACGTCGTACGGGCCGCGGTGGCGCACGTGCTGGGAGCGCCTGCCGCGGCCTTCTGGCGGATCGACGTGCCGCCGCTGACGTCCACCACGGTCAGTGGACGCGGCGGCCGGTGGAACCTGCGGCTCGGGCAGCCGCTGGACGCCGCCGGAGCGGGCGCGGACCGGTGAGTCCGCGCGGCCGGTCAGTGCGGGGCGGGTGCCGCCGTACCCGCCCGGGCCGTGGCGGGTTTCGGGTGGAGCAGCCGTTCGGCCAGTTCACCGAAGACGAGCCCGAAGCCTGACCAGAGCGTGATCTGCAGGGCGAGGGCGGAGAGCCTGAACCGCCAGAGCAGGGCGGCCGGGAAGTCGCCGGGGACCTCGTTGACGGTGGGCAGGAACGCGTACGCCAGTCCGATCAGGACGATGAAGCCGAGAACGGCGGCGACGGTGGCGTACCAGGTGCCCAGTTTCGGGGCGAGCCGCTTGCCGACGATCACGGCGGCGACCGCGAGGAGCACGCTCAGCACCATCATGAGGAGGTAGAGGGTGGTCCGTTTGCCGATGGTGTCGCCGTTGCCGACCGCGGGCGGGTTGGCCGGGTACTTCAGGAACGGCACGACGTAGACGGCGAGCAGGGCCGCGCCCGAGAGCAGCAGCGCCGTCGCGCGGGCGCCGAAACGGCCGACGCGGCCGAGGGCGAAGCAGTAGGCGAGGGCGGTGATGCCGCCGAAGGCCACTCCGTAGATCAGTACGCCGGTGGCGAGGCCGGCGGTGGACTGCAGGCTGCGGGAGACGAGTTCGACCTCGTGCCCGTGCTCGTGCGCGGCTGCGTGGGACTCCTCGAAACCGATGGCGCTGTCGACGTTCGGTTCGCCGAGGAAGTAGGCGACGATCAGGGCGAGCACGCCGGCGGCCAGGCCGGCGAGCATGCCCCGCACGAGCAGATTTCTTACCGTTGCGGAGTTCATGGGTGTGCGGGGCCCCTCGTCAGTGGCAGGGGAAGCCGAGCAGGTGACGTGCGTCGTGCACCCATTCATGGACGTTCTCGCCGGAGACGAGGGAGGTGGCGCCCTGTTCGGCACCGACGAAGTACAGCAGGACCAGCATCAGGACGCCGATGAAGACCGCCCAGGGAGCGATGTCCTTCAGCGGCAGTTTGGCGGGCACGACGGGGGTGGTGCTCGGCGGGGCGACATGCTGCGCCATGACGGGGCCTCCTCTGGGAACTCGCGTCCCATCTCGGTGGTGCACAGGACGACGGCCCCGGGTCTGACTCACGGTGCGCTCCCCTGAGGGGGGGAGTCACACCGTTCACAGTGGCGCGACCGTGCCGGTTTCTCACCGGCTTCCGTGGTGCCGTCGTCGGTATCGAAGTGACGCTACCGCTCGACGGGTTCATGCCCAAGACCAGGAGCCGACAAGAACCTGCTCACACCGAACACTTACCTCTCAGATGCCCGGCTCCCACTCCGGTCCGTGCTCCCCCAGCGGCTCGAAGAAGCGTTCCACGTCGGTGTCGGTGACCTCGGCGAGGGTGGGCGGTGACCAGCGCGGGGTGCGGTCCTTGTCGATGACCTGGGCGCGGATGCCCTCGACCAGGTCGGGCGTGGTCAGGGCCGCGCAGGAGACGCGGTACTCCTGCTCCAGCACCCGCTCCAGCGAATCGAGCCGCCCGGCGCGGCGCACAGCCGCCAGGGTGACCTTCAGCGCGGTGGGCGACTTGGTAAGCAGGGTCTCCGCGGTCTCCTTCGCCGCGGGATCGCCGTGGTCGAGCAGCCGCCGGACGATCTCCTCGACCGAGTCGGCGGCGAAGCAGGAGTCGGTCCACTCCCGCTGCCCGGCCAACTCCCCTTGCGGCGCGGGCCGCGCGTGCCGGTCCAGCGCTTCCCGTACGGGCAGCTCGGCGAGGTCGTCGATGAAGCGCGGGAGCACGCCGGACGGTACGTAGTGGTCGGCGAGCCCGCACAGCAGGGCGTCCCCGGCGCCGATCGCCGCGCCCGTCAGGGCGAGCCGGGTGCCCAGTTCGCCCGGGGCGCGGGAGAGCAGGTAGGTGCCGCCGACGTCGGGCACGAAGCCGATGCCGGTCTCGGGCATGGCGATCCTCGACCGTTCGGTGACGACCCGGACGCTGCCGTGCGCGGAGATGCCGACGCCCCCGCCCATGACGATGCCGTCCATGACGGCGACGTACGGCTTGGGCCAGTGGGCGATACGGGCGTTGAGGCGGTACTCGTCACGCCAGAACGCGGCCGCGGCGGCGCCGTTGCCGTCGCGGGCGTCGTCGTGGACGGCACGGATGTCGCCGCCCGCGCACAGGCCGCGCTCCCCCGCTCCGGTGATGACGACCGTCTCCACGGCGGGGTCGTGCTCCCACGCGGTCAGCGCCTCGTCGACGCGCCGCACCATGGCGTGGTCGAGGGCGTTGATGGCTCTCGGGCGGTTGAGGGTGAGGTGGGCGGCCCGGCCGGCCGTGTGCAGCAGGACGGACTCTTCGTTGCCGGTCATCCGGTTACCTCCGTCGGACCGCGGGCCACGATGACACGCATGAGTTCGTTGGTTCCTTTCGGGACGCGACGGTGCGATGGACGCTCACGTCACGAGTGATCCTCTCAATGACGCATCCGGCCGGGCGGTCCGGGGCAGCGCGACGGCCCCGGGACTCGTGGAGGAGTCCCGGGGCCGTCGGGTGATGCGGTACGGGTCCGGCTCAGATGCGCGGGCCGCCCGTGCCGTAGTACGTGCCCAGCTCGTCGCGGTAGCCCTGGTCGCCCAGGTGCTTGTCGCGGTCGAACTCCGGGGCGTCCTTGATCTGCTGCTTGGTGCGGTCGACGACGATCTTCTGCTCGCCCTGGTCGATGCTGACGACCGTGCTGGCGGGGAGCAGGACCTCCTTGCCGAAGATCCACACACCGGTGTCCACCACCAGGTAAGCGTCACCGACCTCGTCGGAGTGCTTGTCGACCTTGCCGATACTGCCGTCCGTGGCCTCGACCTTGTAACCCGTGAGGTCTACGCCTGCCAGACGACCCGCGGTCGACTTGTAACCCCATACATTTTCAGTCACGCGAAAACAACTCCTCCGGTAAACAGAGGACAGTGGGGGTTCCCCACCGGCCCTCTCTTTTTCCGTACGTCGTGCACGGCGATTTCGTAACCACCGTCTTGGCGGCGGGTGCCCCTCCTCCGGGGCTTCACTCACTCAATTCGGGCCGGGTTTCTCACCGGTTTCCCGGAGCGGGCACGCCCTGCCCCCGTAACAGGGGACCAGCGCTGCCGCATACGGCCTGAACTGCACCGATGTGATCGGCTACCAGCGGTACCAGCGGCCACTGCCGCCCTTCGGGCGGGCGACGAAGCCGATCAGCCACAGGACCAGAACGACGATCGCGACCCACCACAGAATTTTCAGCGCGAAACCCGCACCGAAGAGGATCAGGACCAGCAGAAGAACAAGAAGCAGGGGAATCATGTTTGTTGACCTCCGAAGCACCGAGTGCCCAGATGATCTCCGTCCACGCACACGAATTCACGAATCGCGCACATTCCGCTGCCGACGCACCGCCGGCCCTCCGCCTCCGAGGTGAACTTGGGTATGCGGCCGCGACAAGGGGTACTCCTGCGCCAGAACCGTCGCAGAAAAGAGCCCTTTGCGGGCTTTCATCACTTTCTGCACCCTTTCTGTGATCAGGAACGCCGGCATCCTGGTCCTCTCGGCGCCGATCTGGCTGGCCACCCGTGCAGCATCGCCCAGCGGGTCATGGAACGTCTGGACGCGGAGATCTCCGAGACGGACGACCAGGGGCGGATGCTCACCTACGGGAAGGTCACCGCGGTGTGTGTCGTCGGCGACGAGGACGGGGCCCACAAGGTGAGCGCCGGCCTCTTCATCCGACACGGCAGCTCAAGGCGTCCCCGTACCCGTCGAGCTGGGTCGGGCCGACCGGAGTCCGCGCTCAGTCGTGGGCGCCGACCAGGCCCACCCGGTGGGCCAGCACGACCGCCTGGACCCGGTCCCGCAGATCGAGCTTGGTCAGGATGCGGGACACGTACGTCTTGACGGTCTCGCGGCTGATGACCATCCGGTCGGCGATCTCGGTGTTGGACAGGCCCTCGGCGATCAGCTTCAGCACCTCCGTCTCGCGCGGCGCCAGAGCGGCCAACGCCGGTGCGGCGGGGTCCCGCTGGGGTCGGCGGAGCCGGTCGGCGAACTTGCCGACGAGCTGCCGGGTGACGGCGGGCGCCAGCAGTGACTCTCCCGCGTCCACCGTCCGGATGCCGTGCACCAGGTCGCGCGGGGGCGAGTCCTTGAGCAGGAAGCCGCTCGCTCCGGCCCGCAGTGCCTCGTACACGTACTCGTCGAGGTTGAAGGTGGTGACGACCAGGACCCGCATCGGGTCGACGACGCCGGGGCCGGCGAGCAGCCGGGTCGCCTCGATGCCGTCGAGCAGGGGCATGCGGATGTCCATCACCACCACGTCCGGGCGCAGCCGCCGCGCGCTCTCGACCGCCGCGCGGCCGTCCCCGGCCTCTCCCACGACCTCGATGTCCGGCTGTGCGGTGAAGATGGTGACGTATCCGGTGCGTACTAGTTCCTGGTCGTCGCAGACCAGGACCCTGATCGGCGCCGCGGTGCCCGGCCCGGTCATGCCTCTCCCCCGTGTGCGGCGGCTTCGCCGTGTCCCGCGGACGGTATGCGCGCGCGGACGCTGAAGCCGCCGTCCGGCCGGTCGCCGGCGGAGAGTTCGCCGCCGAACACGCTCACCCGCTCGCGCAGCCCGATCAGGCCGTGCCCGCCGCCCCGGCCCAGCGGTCGGCGCCGCTGGGCGGTCGCCGTGGCGGGCGCTCCCTCGGTGGTCACCTCGACCTCGACGTCCTTGCGGCCGTAGTGGACCTGGACGAGGGTCCGGTGGCCCGGGGCGTGCTTGAGCGCGTTGGTCAGCGCCTCCTGCACCACGCGGTACGCGGCCAGTTCCACGGCAGTGGCCAGCTCCTGCCGTTCGCCCCGCTCGGCGAGTTCCACGGGCTGTCCGGCGGTGCGGGTCTGCTCGACCAGATCGCTCAGTCGGCCCGGTTCCGGGGCGCGGTCCGGCGCGGACGCGTCCTTGGGGCCGTCGGCGGCCGTGCCGTCGGACGTCCCGCCGGACGCCTTCAGTACGCCCAGCAGATGCTGGAGGTCTCTCAGGGCCCGCCGCCCGGAGTCGCTGATCGCTT
Source organism: Streptomyces sp. NPDC127119 (assembly GCF_042677425.1). Lineage (NCBI taxonomy): Bacteria > Bacillati > Actinomycetota > Actinomycetes > Kitasatosporales > Streptomycetaceae > Streptomyces > Streptomyces sp. NPDC127119. The sequence continues at coordinate 134,618 of NZ_JBHXTO010000006.1, forward strand.
CGAGTCCGGTCTCCACCCGCTCGGGCGCGTCGGCGAGCAGGAACTGGGCGGCGTCCGCCTGGACCACCATGGCGGTGACGTGGTGGGTCACCACGTCGTGCAACTCCCGTGCGATACGTGCGCGTTCGCGTGACATAGCCGCCTCCACACTGAGCCGGCGCCGTTCGGCCTCCCCGTCCTGCCGGGCCCGTACCGTCCTGCCGACGGCCCAGCACACCACCAGGATCAGGTACATGAGGACGAAGTCGGCCGCGTGCTGGGGCGAGCCCCTGTGGTGCAGCCCGAGCGCGAACAGCGTGAACGCCGTGCCGGCGACGGCGACCGCCAGCACGCGGCGCATGCCGCTGGCTCGGTTTCCATGGGCTCCGAGGCTGTACAGCGCGATGTACAGGCCCAGCGTCGCGCAGCTCTGCGGATAGCCGACCAGTTGATGGACCGCGAAGGCGCCCGCGATCAGCGCGAGGCACACGACGGGCCACCTCCGCCGCAGCACCAGCGGCAGCCAGAGAACGGCCGTCACCAACGCACCCGGCAGTCCTGACGGATGTTCCGGCAGATCGCCGAACTGTGCGCCGATCGGGGCCGTCACCGGCGCGAACACCAGCGGGGCGAGCAGCACGGTGAACACCGCGTCCCGGCTCACCACGCTCAGCGCACCCCAACGCGCCACGAGAACAGGCGTGTTCTTCCTCAAGTCCGACCCCGCTGATCCGAGCACAGGCAGAGCCTAGCCCCCTGCCGGACCCCGGATGTTCCGGCCGCGGAGCCTTATGCGAACAGTGCGGTGATCAGGGCGATGTCGTCGTCCTTGTTCTGTCCGAAGCGGGCGAGGAGCAGGTCGCACATCTCCTGCAGATCGGCCGGCCCGTCGGCCACGGCCTCGCGGAACTCGGCGAGGGTGGCGTCCAGATGGGCGGTCCGTACCTCGACGAGACCGTCCGTCACCATGAGCAGCCGGGTGCCGGGCGGGGCGTCCACGACGGTGGGCGGCGGATGCGGGAGACCGAGGCCGATCAGCGGGCCGTGGGGTTCGTGGAACCGCGGCCCCTTCTCCGGGTCGATGACCAGCGGCGGGATGTGACCGGCGTTGGCGATGTGCAGGCGGCGTTCGTCCAGATCGACCAGGACGAGGCAGAGGGTGACGGTGAGGCCGGGCTGGGACTGGCCCAGCAGCGTTTCCAGCCGGTCCAGTATGTGGTGCGGGGCGTGCCCTTCGATGGCGTAGGCCCGCAGTGCGTGGCGTACCTCGCCCATGACGGTCGCGGCCTCCACCGAGTGCCCGACGACGTCCCCGATGGCGAGCAGCAGGCCGTTGACCGTCCGCACCGCTTCGTAGAAGTCGCCCCCGATCTCCGCGTGTTCGGAGGCGGGGAGGTAGCGGAAGGCCAGCTGGACGCCCGGGACGGTCGGCATTTCCTTGGGGAGGAAGGAACGTTGCAGCGCCAGGCCCAGGGCGTGTTCCTCGTTGTAGGTCCGCAGGGCTTCGAGGGCGAGGGCGCCGGAGTTGGCCAGCTGTTGCAGGAGCTGCTCGTCGTCGGCACTCTGCAGGGCTGTCGCGGGGACGGCCAGACAGATGGGGGGACGGCCTCGCTTGGTGCGGGACACCGCGAGTGCGATGTCTCCGGAGAGGTGGTCGTCGGGCAGCATGCCCTGCCACTGTCCGTGCGGGACCCGGACGATCGTGACGCCCGTTTCCTGGTGCAGGCTCAGGGCCGCCAGCTGCTTCAGGAGGCCCGGGTGAGCGGGATGGATCCGTACCGGTGACCGTGGGGCGTCGACCATGCTGTGGACGGCCTGCGCCTGGGGCGAGAGGAACACCGCGCTGGCCTGGCTGTCCAGGACGGCCGCCGCGCCGCCGGTGGCCGCCGACGCGAAGGAGTGGAAGCCGACGGCGCTGTAGACGTCCAGCGTCGCCTGGTTCAGCGCTATGAGGCGCTGTGCGAGTTTCTCGGCGCGCTGCCGGGCCCTGGCGTAGCGCAGTGTCGCGGAGACGGTGGCGAGGAGCTCGCCGGGGTCGATGGGCTGGTCGAGATAGGCGTCCGCGCCCCGTCTCAGCCCCTCCGCGTGGTCGTCGGGGGTGATGGCGGCGGCGGAGATCTGGATGATCGGCAGATAGGCGGTCCGCGGGCTGTTCTTGACCCGTTCGCTGACCTCGAAGCCGCTCATGTCGGGCAGCAGGACGTCGATGATCGCGATGTCCGGAAGCGCGTCCTCGCCGCTGTGCAGCCGGGTGAGGCCTTCCTCGCCCGTGCCGACGCTGATGACGGAGTGTCCCGCGCGCTGCAGCCAGCTGGTGAGGATGTAGCGGTTCGTCTCGTTGTCGTCGACTACGAGCACGGTCGCGGGCAGAAGCTCCTGGGCGCTGTCGGTCACGGCCTGCCCTTTCGGTTCTGCGAGTCCTGCGCGTACTCATGGCCGAGGTCCGGCAGACGGACCTCCACCCTGGTGCCGGCGCCCAGAGTACTGGTGAGGGTGAGGGAACCGCCGAGCAGTTCGGCGAGCGTACGGGCGTAGGGCAGGCCCAGGCCGGTGCCGGGCCGGCCGGTCTGATGGGGACCGCGGACCTGGTAGAAGACCTCGAAGACCCGGCCGAGTTCCTCGGGCGGGATGCCGATCCCCGTGTCCGTGACGGTGAACAGCACCGCGGGGGCCGAGGGTTCGGGATCGACCTCGATCTCCAGGCGTACCTCACCGCTCTCGGTGAACTTGAGGGCGTTGGAGAGGAGGTTGCGCAGGATGCGTACCAGCAGCGTCTCGTCGGTCACCAGGGGCAGCTGCTGTTCGAGGCCGGGCGTGAGGAGGGTCACCCGGTCGTGGCCGTGGCTGCTCAGTATGAGGCCTCGGAGGTGGGCGACGAGCAGCCGCAGATCCACCGGTTCCGTATGGATGTCGAGGTGCCCGGCCTCGGCCTTCGCGACGTCCAGCAGGTCACTCACGAGCGACAGGAGCGTGTGGCCGGACGCCCCGATGAGTTCGACCTGTTCCCGCTGCTCGGCGCTGAGGGCGGGGGAACTGGGCGCGAGCAGCAGCGTGGAGAGGGCGACCACGGAGTTGACCGGGGTGCGCAGTTCGTGGCTGATGTTCGTCCAGAACCGGGTCTTGGCCTCGCTCGCCTCCTGCAGCTGCTGGCGCTTGTCCTCCAGTTCGGTGTGCAGTGCGAGAACACCGCTGTTGGTGGCCTCCAGCTCCTGCGTCAGCTCGGTGTACAGCGCGAGGACACCCCGGTTGGTCTCCTCCAGCTCCTCGTTGAGATGGCGCAGTTCCTCCCGCTGAGCCCGGGTCTCCTCCAGGGTGGCGATCAGGTCGCGGGTCTGGGCACGGAGGTCGTCCGCCTCGGTGGACCGGGAACCGGCCTTCAGGACGTCCGCCAGCCGGGCATGCTGTTCGGCGGCGCCGCCGGACTCGGGGGTGAGCGGCTGGCTGACGACGATGCGGCCGCCTGCCGGGGCGGCCTCGTAGTCGATCCCCACGAGCTTCGCGGCCAGATCGAGCGTCTCCTTCGCCGGGGGCGGTCCGCCGGTCCAGTCGAACGTGACGACCAGGGCCGTGGGCCGGTCCTGCGGGACCAGGCCGAAGGAGACCTCCAGGCCGCGGCAGCCGAGCCGGTCCCGGCCGAGTTCGCTCAGCGCGGTCGCCAGCCGGACCTGGTCCTGTCGCTCCAGCGACATGGCCGCCGCCGCCTGCTGCGCGGTGCGCCGCAGTCCGAACACGTCCTGGGACGAGGACAGGGCGAAGGGCGCCACCGTGCGGACAGGGCCGACTGCGGCCGAGCGGCCGTGGTGGGCCGCTTCGCCGCGAGGACCCGAGTCAGACACCACGCTCATCCCGCCCCTCGCCGGTCACCATGCCCCCTTGATCACGACAACACTGGCGTCGTCCCGTCGCACTCCTGCCTCTCGCAGCAGCTGACCGGCCATGACGAGCGGCGTGTGGTGCAGCAGACCGGGCAGGTTCCCATGGTCCCAGCGTTCGGTCAGACCGTCGGAGTGCATCACCAGGGCGCCGTGGGCCGGCAGCGGTTCCTCGAACGTCCGCAGGCGCCGCATGTGCGCGCCGACGATACCGGGCGCCGACAGCAGTCCCTTGCGGCCGTCGTCGCCCAGGAGGAAGCCGCTGACGTTGCCGATTCCGCAGTAGAGCACCCGTCCCGCGGCCGGCTCGACGCGCGCCACGGCGACCGCGCCGCCGCGTGTCCCCCGCAGGGCGCGGTGGATCGCGTCGAGGGCGCCCGCCGGACTGAGATCACGGGTCTCCTGGAACGCTTTGACCGCTGCCTGGCTCGCGCGCGCGGCGAGGGGGCCGTGTCCGAGTCCGTCGCACAGCATCACCAGGATCGCCGGGCGGTCCCCGGCGGTTTCGCTGTCGTCGACGCGTACGGCCCACGCGTCCCCGCACACGGTCTCACCGCTGATGGGCCGCGTGACCCCGGCGGCGACGGACAGGTCCCGGGAGGCGACGACGGCTCTGCCGTCCGCGGTGCGCGGCCAGAACTGTGCGGCCATGACCGTGCCGCGGCCCGGCACGGAGTGCAGGTCGAACTGGTCCGCGAGCCGGGCGACCGCGCCCAGGCCGATGCCCAGCGTGCCCGCGCTGGACGATCCGTCGGCCAGCGCGGCGGGCACGTCCGTCATTCCGGGCCCCGAGTCGACGGTGAGGAACTCCACGCCGGCCTGTTCCCCGGATCGCACCACGCGCAGCAGCAGGGCTCCGTCGTCGGCATGCCGCTGCACGTTCGTGGCGGCCTCGGTGACGGCGAGGGCGACCTCGGCGGCCCGGTGGCTGTTCAGTCCGATGCGCCTGGCCAGCGTGGCGGCCGCGCCCCTGGCCGCCGAGGCCAGGGAGGCGCCGTCCCTGAACCAGGCGATGTCCTCGTAGCTCAGGGCGACGGTGGTGTTCACCGCACCCACTTGATGATGGTCACGGTCGTTCCCTCGCCGGGCGCGGTGACGAGCCGGAAGTCGTCGACGAGGCGCCGGGCACCGCTGAGGCCGAGACCGAGTCCGCCGCCGGACGTCCAGCCGTCCGTCATCGCCTGGTCGACATCGGCGATACCGGGACCGGAGTCCTCGAAGACGGCGGCCACGCCCTTCTTGCCGTTCGCGCTGACCAGTCCGGAACTGACCGTGCCGCCACCGCCGTAGATGAGGGTGTTGCGGGCGAGTTCGCTCGCCGCGGTGATCATCTTCGTCTGGTCGACCAGGGACAGCCGGCACTGCTGGGACAACGCCCGGATGGCCTGCCGGATGTGCACGAGATCGCCGCTGCGCGCGATGGGGTAGACCTGCGGGTCTTCGCCCGCAGTCCAGGGCGCTGTCACCGCAAGGCCGAACTGGTGGGCTGACGCAGCTTCGCCAGCCCCTTCTCAAGGTCGAGCGCAGTGCTGACCCCGCCGAGCGAGAGGCCCAGCTCGACCAGGGTGATGGCCACGGCGGGACGCATGCCCACCACCACCGTCCTGGCGTCGAGCACGCGCGAGATGGCGGCGACCGTCGCGAGCATGCGGCCCACGAAGGAGTCGACGATCTCCAGGGCGCTGATGTCGATGATGACGCCCCGGGCGGACTTGGCGACGATCTCTTCGGCCAGGTCCTCCTGGAGGTTCAGCACCATCTGGTCCTCCAGATCGAACTGGACGGACACCAGCAGGATGTCTCCGATACGCAGGATCGGAAGGCGCTCGCTCATCGCTGCGCACCCTCGTGGGCGACGAGGTCCACACCGGACCGGCGAAGCGCCAGCTTGAGGGCGTCGGCCAGGCTGGCCTTCGTCACGATGTCGTCGAACTCGATGCCCAGCGCGACGATGGTCTGCGCGATCTGCGGGCTGATGCCGGACACGGTGCATTCGGCGCCCATGAGCCGGGCGGCGACGATGGTCTTGAGCAGGTGCTGGGCGACCTGGGTGTCCACGGCGGGAACGCCCGTGATGTCGATGATCGCCTGCTCCGAGCCCGTGTCCACGAGCGCCTGGAGAAGCTTCTCCATCACCACCTGCGTACGCGCCGAGTCCAGCGTGCCGACGAGCGGCACGGCGATGACCCCGTCCCACAGGCGCACCACCGGTGTGGACAGCTCCAGGAGCTGCTCGGCCTGCGCGGTGATGAGCTCGTCGCGCGTCTGCGTGTAGGTCTCGATCGCGAAGAGGCCCAGTCCGTCGAGGATGCCGTTGAACTGGAGGTAGGCGCGGATCTGGTCGGCGCTTCCGTCGGACAGAACAGGTTCGAGGACCCGCTTCAGGGCGAAGACACTGATCGCGGTCTCACTCGGCGAGAACCCCTGGCGGGCCCTGTTCCTCGACAGCTCCGTCAACAGGGCACGGATCTCGGACATCTGTTCGGAGTGGACATCGACGGCCCCTTGACGCAGCGCGTCCACCAGGGCGTCGTACAGCTCCCGAAGCTCGCGTTCGAGCTCGGCGGTGCCGATGCGCCCTCCCAGCGACCCGGACACCTCCCGCACCCACGCCGCGGCAAGGTCCTGACCCTCGACGGTCAAGAGCCCTACCAGGTCCGCAGCGCTGTCTCGCTTCGCCATTCCGGCGCTCCTTCAATGTTCATACTTACGTGTCAGGGACGACCTGGGAAGCCTACGGCACTTGCCCTCACCGGCAGGTGCGACCTGGGAAAGGCCCTTGACGGCGCACACCGGCCGGACCTCTTCGACGGGGAGCGGCACGGACGGCCCGGACCTCTCCGGCGGGGAGCGACGCGGCCGGGCCGGGCGTCCGCCGCGAGCGCACGGGCCCCGCACAGGTCAGCTCTCCAGCGCCTGACGCAGGGTGGGGCGGCACGGGATGAGGGCGGGCGTCGACCCCGACGAGCTCGATCACCCTCCGCACCGACTGCCGCACCCCTGCCACACGCAGCCACCGCTGGGCGTCCCGAGCCGCGCGACGGGCGGCGGCGAGCAGATCGACACCGCGGGAGTCCATGAAGGTCACGCCGGTGAGGCCGGCCACCGTCCGGGGGCGCTCGCCGGCCGGCGCCGGGCGCCCCCGGACGGTGTCCGGACCGTGCGGGACATGCGTCTGTCACCATGTCCTCGACTCGGTGTGCCGATGCGGCTCAGGCCGGAACTCACGCATGAAGCCTGCCCCGATGGCACGCACCGCCGCGCTCGAACACGTGGTCGATCCCAGCGTGAGCGGCATGTGTCACGCCAAACAGGGTAGCCGCGAACGGACAACGGGAACGAAGGTGGACAAAAAGTGGAGTCAGTCGGGAGAGGCGGCGCGGGGCCGTCGGAAGCCCATGCCATAGCCGCCGCCGTCTCCATGACCGGAGGCGGCTCCTGCATCGCCGAGGCACGACGCTTCGCGGTCGACTTCCTGGCCCGGGCCAGGACGGACCTCGGCGTCCCCGTCTCCGCCCGCGCGACGGACCTCACGCAGCTGGTGGTCAGCGAACTGGTCACCAACGCCCACAAATACGCCCCCGGCCCGCTCTTGGTGGAGCTGCGCATCACCGACGAGGTGGTGGCGGTCTGCGTGCACGACAGTGTCGGCGCCACGCCCGTGGCCCGCTCCGTCGACCCGCACCGAGTCGGCCAGCACGGCCTGGAGATCGTCATGGCCGTCGCCCAGGAGTTCCGGGTGGATCTCGAACCGGCAGGCAAACGCGTCACCGCGTCCATCGCCCTGACCAGCTGAACCCGCCGCCGGCATCGACCGGCACCCACAGGCGTCCACCGGAACGCGTCGGCATCCGCCAGATCTCGGTGAACCGCTCCCTCAGAGCGCCGACGGCGCCGACGTGCTCCCCCGGACGACGAGACGCGGCGTCATGGTCGTCTGGACGGCGTGGTCGCGCCGGCCCTCCACCCGCTCGATGAGCAGCCGCGCGGCGGTGGCCCCCATGTTGTGCCCGGCCTGGTCGACACTGGTGAGCTGCACGGTGGCGAGGTCGGCGATGGCGGTGTTGTTGTAGCCCACCAGGGAGACGTCCTGCGGGACCCGCAGACCCAGTTCGTGGGCCGCCCGCCAGACACCGAGCGCGGCCACATCGGCTCCCGTCATGATCGCGGTGGGCCGGTCCCCCGCGGTCAGCAGGCTCATCCCGGCCTTGTAGCCGCCTTCGTCGGAGTACGACGTCCGGCAGATCCGGGTGTGGTCCGCGAGCTGGTTGCGGCCCATCGCCTCGGCATAGCCGTCGCTCAGGACGATCTCAGGGGTACGAGCCCATTTGCTCGACCGGGTTCCGGGAGAGGAGACCAGCGCGATGTTGCGGTGCCCGAGGGACACCAGGTGGTCCACGACGAGACCGGCACCGGAGCCGTCGGCGTCGACGACGGAGTCGTGCAGGTCGGAGGTGTCGTGGTGGCCGATGACCACCGTGGGCGTCGACTGCGCGGTGGACAGCACTTCGGAGCGCGGGATGCCGGGGGCGATCAGGACGAGGCCGTCCATCTGACGGTCGACCATGGACCGGATGGTCTTGTCCTGGGCCTCGGCGTCGAAGCCCGCGGCACCGATCAGCACGGTGTACTCGCTGTCCCGCAGTTCGTCGCGGACGCCGTCGAGGATGTCGGCGAAGAAGGTGTTGCGGATGTTGTCCAGCAGGATGCCGATGGTGTACGTCCGGCCGCGCATCCCGCGCGCGGCGGCATGGGGGCGGTAGTCGAGCTCGGCCATGGCGGCCCGGACCTTCTCCTGCATGGCCGCGCTGACCCCGTACGCGTTGCGCATGACCTTGGAGACCGCGGCGGTGGACACTCCCGCGTGACGCGCGACGTCCGTGATCGTCACACGCTTCTTCCGCTGTGATCCCTGCTCCATGCGCGCTGCCCCCTGGGGTGCCGTACTGCTGAGGACAACGTTCTACAGGACGATCCGGTTCGGACGCCAGATGTAGTCAGCTTTTCGGTGATGTTGCGACGCGATGTCTTGACGACGGCTTGCGCTGCGTGCACTGTGGTGCGCACTTCGACGTAGAGAACGTTATACAAAACTCTCGCTCCACCACTTTTCGCAGGGCCTTCGCCGTGCGCTTTCGTCGCGCCTCCATCGCGCCTTTCGTCCCACGATGACAGGGAGCCATGCTGTGACCACCTCCTCGACCTCCGCCAGAAGGTCCCGCCTCGCCGGCCCGACCGCGGGCGCTGCCGCCCTGGTCGTCCTCGTCTCCGCCTGCGGGGGCACGGGCGGAGGTTCCACTTCCGCGCCCGAGAACTTCAGCTACCTGAGCGTCACGGAGAACACGACCGTCAAGACGGCGCTGACCACCCTGTCGAAGGGGGAGTGCAAGACCGCCCAGGAGGGCCTGCCGCTCAAGGTGGAGACCGTCCCGCAGGCGAGCCTGGACCAGAAGCTGCAGCTGCTGGCCGGTCAGGACGCGCTGCCGGTCCAGTTCGCGGCGGGCAACGCCCCCGCCCTGACCCAGCAGTTGTACACGTCGGGCAAGGTCGCCGATCTGGAGGCCGAGCTGAAGTCACTCGGCGTCTACGACCAGTTGGAGCCCGCTGCCGTCGCCACCATCAAGGCGCTGTACGGCGGCAAGGTGGAGGTCCTGCCGTACGAGTACAACATCGAGGGGATCTTCTACAACAAGAAGATCTTCAGCGCGAACGGGCTGAAGGCGCCGGCCACCTGGGCCGAACTGGTCTCGGCCGCGGGCACGTTGGAGGCCAAGGGCATCCAGCCGTTCTCGGCCTCCGGCCAGCAGGGGTGGCCCCTGACCCGGCTGATCAGCGGCTACCTCTACCGCAGCCTGGGCCCTGACGCCCTGAAGGCCGTGGCGGACGGCAAGGCCAAGCTGACGGACCCCGAGTACGTCAAGGCGGCCCAGGAAGTGGCCGCGCTCGGCAAGAAGGGCTACTTCGGCAAGGGTGTCGGCTCCATCGACTACGACACCTCCATGAACGAGTTCCTGGGCGGCAAGGCCGGCATGCTCTACATGGGCAGCTGGGCGCTGGCGAACATCGCCGACGAGAAGCAGAACAAGGTGGGGGCCGACAACGTCGGCTTCATGCCCTTCCCTGCCGTCGAGGGCGGCAAGGGCTCGATCGAGCAGTACCCCTCGAACGTCGGCCTGGGCATCACCCTCGGCGCGAAGTCCTTCGACAAGAAGACCGGCGCCTGGGTGTCCTGCATCGCCAGGAACTACGGCACCACCGCCCTCAAGGACCAGGGAGCCATCTCGGGCTTCAAGGTCAACACCCCCGTCGAGGACGGCAACGAGGTCACCGGGCAGGTCCGCAGGACCATCAGCGGGTCCCGGCAGAACGTTCTCTGGTTCGAGGCCCTGTTCTCCACCAAGGCCACCACGGTCAGCCAGAGCAACGCGGCCGGCCTGGTCGCCGGCAGCCTGAGCCCCGAGAAGTTCATGCGGACCGTGCAGGACGCCCTGGCCGAGAAGTGAGGCGGACGGGCCCGGCGACGGGCCCCCGCTGACGACAGCCTGACACCTCACGAACTGGACACCCCTCCATGCACCGCGTACTCGGTGACCGCAAGGCGGTCCTGATCCTCCTCGGTCCCGCCCTGCTCGTCTACTCCCTGATCATGCTGGTCCCCATGGTGTGGTCCTTCGGGTACTCGTTCACCAAGGGCAACACCATCGAGGGTTTCACCGGCAACGGCCTGGACAACTTCCAGCGCCTGTTCTCCGACCCGGCCGTGCGGGACGCCCTGTGGTTCACCGCCAAGTACGCGGTCGTCGTGACCGTCGGCCAGGTCGTCGCCGGCTATCTGCTGGCCCTGCTGTACGTGTTCTTCCTCAAGCGGGCCTCCGCGCTCATCCGCACCCTGGTGTTCTTCCCCGTGGTGCTGCCCACCGTGGCCGTCGGTCTGCTCTTCCAGAAGTTCTTCCAGGTGGCCCCGCAGACCGGCCCGGTCAACTCCCTGCTCAGCGCGGTGGGTCTGGACTCCGTCGACTGGTTCGGCAGCGCGGGACACGCCTTCTGGGTCCTGATCGTCATGGACATCTGGCGCTCCATGGGCTTCTACGCCGTGCTGCTCTTCGCCGGCCTGGTGGACATCCCCGAGGAGGTGCTGGAGTCCGCGCGTCTCGACGGCGCCTCCGGTCTGCGGCTGGTCCGCCACATCGTCCTGCCCATGTCGTTCCCGGTGCTGATGTCGTCGGTCATCTTCAGCATCAACGGCACGCTCAAGGTCTTCGACTCGATCGTGGCACTGACCAACGGCGGTCCCGGCAGCGGCACCACCCCACTGACCCTGTACATGTTCCAGACGTCGTTCACCTACGGCGACTACGGCTACGGCAGCACCATCGCCCTGCTGCTGACCGTCGTGTGTCTCCTGGTGACCCTGGTCGTCTTCCGCGTCTCGCGGCGCGACCTCACGGAGGGCTGAGCCCATGGCCATCGACACATCTGTCAGGATCTGGCGTCCGCGCCGCCTGTGGGTCAAGCTCGTCGTCGCGCTGCTGCTGGTCGTCGAGGTCTATCCGCTCGTCTGGATGTTCCTGACCTCGCTCAAGTCGAACGACGACTACCTCAACAACTCCACCTGGTCCCTGCCCACCACCTGGGAGTGGGACAACTACACCGACGCCTGGACCACCGGGCACATCGGCCTGTACGTGCAGAACAGCCTGCTCGCCGTCCTGCCGGCGCTCGCGCTGATCCTGCTGCTGGGCACCGCGGCCGGGTTCGCCCTCCAGGTCATGGTGTGGAAGGGCCGCAGTCTGACCCTGCTGGTCTTCCTCACGGGCATGATGGTTCCCGCGCAGATGATCCTGCTGCCCCTGTTCACGGTGTACTTCCAGACCGGTCTGTCCGGCACGCTGTGGCCGCTGATCCTCACCTACACGGGCACCGGCCTGCCCCTGACGGTGTTCATGATGGCCACCTACTACAAGACCGTCCCGCGCGAGCTGTTCGAGGCGGCCACCATCGACGGCGCGGGCATCCTGCGTGCTTTCTGGACCATCAGCCTGCCCATGGTCCGCAACGCGATCCTGACCGTCGGCCTGGTGCAGTTCTTCTTCATCTGGAACGACCTGCTGATCGCGCTGACCTTCACCAACAGCCAGGACCTGCGCACCATCCAGGTCGGCCTGCTCAACTTCACCGGCGACTTCGGCGCCACCCAGTACGGCCCGCTGTTCGCCGCCATCTGCATCAACGTCTTCGGCACCCTGGTGATCTACCTCTTCCTCAACCAGAAGGTGATGAAGGGCCTCACCTCGGGAGCCGTCAAGGGGTGACGGCCGCGCCCCCACCGGGCTACAGCTCCGGCCAGGCGCCGGCCGTCCGCACCCGTATCCATGGAAGGTCCCCCACCCATGTCCTCTCAGCCTGCCCCGGTCACCTTCGAGCACCTGCCCGACGGCCTCGGCACCGGCGTCGCCCGGCCACGCCTGACCTGGCGTCTGCCCCGGGGAGCCGCCGTCCAGGACGCCTACGAGATCGAACTCGACCGGGCCGGCGCCCTCCACCGCACCGGCCGGACGACCCACGCGGAACAGGTCCTCGTACCGTGGCCCGGCGAACCTCTCGACTCCCGTGAACGGGTCGGCGTCCGTGTACGGGTGTGGGTGGACGGGGCCGCGGACCCGACCGGGTGGAGCGAGCCGAGCACGGTCGAGGCCGGGCTCCTGGACGCGGCCGACTGGAGTGCCGTACCGGTCGGCGCCGCCTGGCCCGAGGAGCCCGGCACCGACCGGCGCCCGGCCCGCGTCCGCCGGACCTTCACCCTCGACGCCCCGATACTCCGGGCCCGGCTCTATGTCACCGCCCATGGCGTGTACGAGGCCGAGATCAACGGCCGCCGGGTCGGCGACGACATCCTCTCGCCGGGGTGGACCGTGTACGGCGAACGCCTGAGGTACTACACCTACGACGTCACCGAGCACCTCGTGCCGGGTGACAACACCATCGGTGCCTGGCTCGGGGACGGCTGGTACCGCGGCCACATCGGCTTCGACGGCGGTTACCGCGACCTCTACGGCAGTGACCAGTCCCTCCTCGCCCAGCTCGAAGTCACCCTGGCCGACGGCACCACGGCGGTCGTCGCCACCGACGGCTCCTGGCAGGCCGCGCCCGGCCCGATCCTCTTCAGCGGCCTCTACGAGGGCGAGACCTTCGACGCGCGTCTGCACGACCCCGACTGGTCGACCCCTCAAGGCGGCCTGGACGAAGGCGAGTTGTGGACACCGGTCGCCACCCGCACCCGCGACCCGCACACCCTCATCGCCCCCAAGGGCGCCCCCGTCCGCCGCACCCAGGAACTGTCACCCGCCACCGTCACCGCCAAGGGCGACGGCCGGCACATCCTGGACTTCGGGCAGAATCTCGTCGGCCGGCTGCGCATCACCGTCGCCGGACCGGCGGGCACGACCGTCACCCTGCGCCATGCCGAGGTCCTTCAGGACGGCGAACTCGCCACCCGTCCCCTGCGCGGGGCCACGTCCACCGACACCTACGTCCTCGACGGCTCCGGCGAACAGACCTGGGAACCGCGCTTCACCCTGCACGGCTTCCGATACGCCGAAGTCGGCGGCTGGCCGGGCGAGTTGACGGCGGACGACGTGACGGCCCGGGTGTACCACACCGACATGACCCGGACCGGCTGGTTCGAGTGCAGCGACCCCCTGGTCAACCGGCTGCACGAGAACGTCGTGTGGAGCATGCGCGGCAACTTCGTCGACATCCCCACCGACTGCCCCCAGCGCGACGAACGCCTCGGCTGGACCGGCGACATCCAGGTCTTCGCCCCCACCGCCTCCTTCCTGTACGACTGTGCCGGCATGCTCGACTCCTGGCTGGACGACGTCGCCGTCGAGCAGCTGCCCGACGGAACGATCCCCTGGTACGTGCCGGTCATCCCCGGCGGCCCCCAGTGGACGCCGATCCAGCCGGGCGCCGCCTGGGGCGATGTCGCGACCCTCACCCCGTGGGTGCTCCACCAGCGCTTCGGCGACCTGGAGCTGCTGCGCCGCCACTTCGACATGGGGCGGGCGTGGGTGGACCTGATGGACCGGCTGGCCGGGGAGAGCCGGCTGTGGGACACCGGGCACCAGCTCGGTGACTGGCTGGACCCGATCGCCCCGCCGGACGACCCGGCCGGGGCCCGCACCGACCGCTACCTGGTGGCCACCGCGTACTTCGCCCACTCCGCCCGCCATCTCCAGTGGTCGGCCCGCGCACTCGGCCACATGGAACTCGCCGAGCGGTACGGGCGGCTCGCGGACGAGGTGACCAGCGCCTTCAGGGCCCGCTATGTCCGGCCCGACGGCCGGATGACCAGCGATGCCCCGACCGCGTACTCGGTGGCTCTGGTCTTCGGTCTGCTGGACGACGACCGGCAGCGCCGTGAAGCGGGTGACCGACTCGCGGAACTGGTGCTCCAGGACGACGCCCGGATCGCCACCGGCTTCGTCGGCACGCCGCTGATCTGCGACGCCCTGACCGACACCGGACACCTCGAAGTGGCGTACCGGCTGCTGACCCAGACCGAGTGCCCGTCCTGGCTGTACACCGTGTCCATGGGCGCGACCACCATCTGGGAGCGCTGGGACAGCCTCCTGCCCGACGGCACCCTCAACTCCGGTGGGATGACGTCCTTCAACCACTACGCGCTGGGTGCCGTGGCCGACTGGATGCACCGGGTCGTCGCCGGGCTCGACCTCTCCTCCCCCGGGTATCGCACGCTGCGTTTCCGGCCGCGTCCCGGCGGTGGCATCACCTGGGCCAGGGCCCGCCACGAGACGCCCTACGGCGAGACGGCCATCTCCTGGGAACTGACCGACTCGGGCATGACCGCGGAGGTCACGGTCCCCGGCGGCTGCCAGGGCGTGGTCGAACTCCCCGGGCACGCTCCGCTGACCGTGGGCCCCGGCCGGCACCACCTCGACACCCGCGACCTCGGACGCAGCGCCGCCTGAGCCCTGTGGGCACCGCCCGGCTCCACGCACCGCCTCGTGAAAGAGCATCCGCCGCCACTCGAAGGAACCCGACGCTCGAAGGAGAGTGTGACGTGACCCGTTCCAGAGGACGTTCCGAAGATTCCGGAGAAGGCTCCACAGGGCTGACCCGGCGCGCAGCCGTCGCCGTGTCCGTGGCCGCTCTGGGCGGAGCCGCGGTGCTGACCGCCGGGCTTCCGGCCGCCGCAGCCGCCCCGCGTACCGCCCCCACCGGTCAGCCCTGGCGTGACAGGAAGAAGTCGGCCGCCCGCCGAGCCGACGCCCTCCTCGCCGCCATGACGCTCCAGGAGCAGATCACCCTCGTCACGGCGGTCGAGGTGGCCGACTTCGCGCCCCTCGCCCACCTCGGCATCCCGGCCATGACCCGCGTCGACGCCTCCGACGGCCTGCGGGGTGACACCGGAGTGACCGCCTTTCCCGCCCCCAACGCACTGGCGGCGACCTTCGACACCGACCTGGCCGAGCGCTACGGCGACGCGATCGGCGCCGAGGCCCGGGGCAAGGGCTGGAACGTCCTGCTCGGCCCGACCGTCGACATCGACCGCAATCCCCGCAACGGCCGCGAGGCCGAGTCGTACGGCGAGGACCCCCTGGTCAACGGGCTGATCGGGGCCGCCGTCACCCGCGGCTTCCAGAAGAACGACGTCATCGCCCAGATCAAGCACTTCACCGTCTACAACCAGGAGGAGGGCCGCAACTCGCTCGACGTACGCGTCTCCGAGCGGGCCCTGCGCGAGGTCTACTACCCGGCCTTCGAACACACCGTCCGCGACGGCGGCGCCCTGTCGGTCATGGGCTCCTACCCCAGGGTCAACGGAGTGTTCGCCTGCGAGAACCCGCACCTCATCAGCGCCCTCAAGAACGACCTGGGACTCAAGGGCTACCTCGGCACCGACTACTACCCGTCCGGGGACCGCGTCGCGGAGATCAACGCCGGTGTCGACTCCGCCGCCCTCACCCCCGACACCCCCAAGGCCGCCTTCACCGACGGCCGGATCCCGCAGGAGCGCACCCGGGACGCCACCCGCCGCATCCTGTACGCGCTGTTCGCCTCCGGAGCCTACGACCGTCCGCTGCCGGACGGGCCCGCCGAGGTGGTGACCACCGCCGCGCACCAGACCCTGGCCCGGATCACCGGTGAACAGGCCACCGTCCTGCTGAAGAACAGCGGCAGCCTCCTGCCGTTGTCGAAGAAGAAGACGGTCGCCGTGATCGGCCCGGCGGGCAAGGACGCCGTCACCGGCGTCGAGGGCTCCTCGTACGTCGATCCCGGAGACTTCACCACCGCCGTGGACGCGATCAGGAGCAAGGCCGGCGCCTCCCGGGTGCTGTTCTCCCAAGGCAGTCTCGGTGATGTCGCCCTGCCCACGATCCCGGGTGACGTCTTCACCACCCCCGACGGCGAGCCCGGCCTGCACGCCGAGTTCTTCGCGGGCGAGGACCACTCCGGCAGCCCGCTGACCACCACCACGACGGCCGACGTGGACTTCCGCGGCGCCCCGGTCGGCGGCCTCCCTGCCACGTGGTCCGCTCGCTGGACCGGCCGCCTCACCCCGCCCGGCACCGGTCCGGTCCGCATCTCGGCCCTGTTGGCGGGCGCCGCGAAGATCGTCGTGAACGGGGTGACGCTCCTCGACGAGTCCCGCTTCCTCTGGGACTCCTTCTTCGGCCCGAAGGAGAGCGCGATCGGCGGTGTCGCCGAACTGACCGGCGGCAGAGCCGTCGACATCACGGTCGAGTACAGCACCAAGGACGCCGGCTTCCGGGGACCCGCCATGACCCTGGGCTGGCAGCCCGAGTCACTCATACCGGCCGCCGTCGCGACGGCGAGGAAGGCCGATGTGGCGGTGGTGTTCGTCAACAACTACACCGGCGAGGCCTTCGACCGCGACAACCTCTCCCTGCCCGGCGACCAGGACCGGCTCATCGAAGCCGTCGCCACCGCCAACCCGAACACGGTCGTCGTCCTCAACACCTCAGGGCCCATGCTCATGCCGTGGCTGGGCAAGGTGAAGGGCGTACTGCAGGCCTGGTACCAGGGCGCCGCGACCGGCACCGGAATCGCCAACATCCTCTACGGCGACGCCGAACCCGGCGGCCGGCTCCCCGTCACCTTCCCCGCCGACGAACAGCAGGGCCCCGCCACCTACACCGGCGCCAAGGACGACGACATCGCCAACACCCTCACGTACGACGAAGGCATCCACGTCGGCTACAAGTGGTACGACAAGCACCGCGCCAAGCCTCTCTTCCCGTTCGGGCACGGGCTGTCGTACACCTCTTTCCGCCACGGCACGGCACGCGTGCACAGCCTCGGCCGCGGGGACGAGGCCGCCGAGGTCACCGTCGAGGTGCACAACACCGGCCGCCGTACGGGGTCCGAGGTGGTCCAGGTCTACATAGGGCACCTGCCGACCAGGACCGACACCCCGGCCAGGACACTCGTCGGCTTCGCCCGCGTCGAGCTGGAGGCAGGGCGGCGCAAGAGGGTCCATGTCACCGTCAGCCGGCGCGCGTTGTCCTACTGGGACGAGGCCAGGGGCCGTTGGGTGACTCCCACCGGCCAGGTGCCCGTGTACGTCGGACGCTCCGCCGCCGACCTCGACCACGCGGGCAGCATCACCGTCAAGTGACCCGGGCCCGGGGGCCGGTTGTCGAAGACCGGTGATATTGCCGATGGCCGCGCCCTCCTCCCGGCCGGACAGTGGCACGGCCGACCACCGGTCGGCGCCGTCGGCAGAGCTGCCGGACGTGCCCCGCGGGTCCTCCGTGCGGCACGTCCGGTCCGGCGGCTCGTCACGGCCGAGAGGACGACTTCGTCGTGCACCAGCACTCGCAGAACAGCTCGCTCACCCCCGGTACGGTCCCGCCCCCATCCGCCGTCCACAGCCGCCGCGATCGCAGGGGGAGGACCGCGAAGCGGCTGACCGGCGCCCTCGCGGCGCTGGCCGCCGTCGTGGGGCTCAGTTCCCTGGCGACTCCCGGGGCGCAGGCCGCGGACAACCCCTACGAGCGCGGCCCCGCCCCCACCACGTCGAGCATCGAGGCGGCACGCGGTTCCTACAGCGTGTCCCAGACCACGGTCTCCTCGCTGTCGGTCACCGGCTTCGGCGGCGGAACCGTGTACTACCCGACGAGCACCAGCGACGGCACGTTCGGCGCGGTGGCGATCTCCCCCGGCTACACCGGCACCCAGTCGTCGATCTCGTGGCTGGGCCCACGGCTGGCCTCCCAGGGCTTCGTCGTCTTCACCATCGACACCCTGACGACCCTGGACCAGCCCGACTCGCGCGGCCGTCAGCTGCTGGCCGCGCTGGACTACCTCACCGGGCGCAGCAGCGTACGCACCCGGATCGACAGCAGCCGGCTCGCGGTGGCGGGGCACTCGATGGGCGGCGGCGGCAGCCTCGAAGCCGCCAAGTCCCGCCCGGCCCTCCAGGCGGCGATCCCGCTGACGCCCTGGAACACCGACAAGTCCTGGCCCGAGGTCAGCACACCCACGCTGATCTTCGGGGCCGACGGCGACACGATCGCGCCCGTCGCCTCGCACGCGGAGCCGTTCTACGGAAGCCTGCCGTCGTCCACCGACAAGGCGTACCTGGAGCTCAACGGCGCGACACACTTCACGCCGAACTCGTCCGACACGACGATCGCGAAGTACAGCATTTCCTGGCTCAAGCGGTTCGTGGACAACGACACCCGCTACGAGCAGTTCCTCTGCCCGCTGCCGCGGCCGAGCCTGACCATCGAGGAGTACCGGGGCAACTGCCCGCACACCTCCTGAGGCCGGCACCCCGATGAGCAGCCGGTGGGCGGTCGTGCGGGGAACGCGGCCGCCCATCGGCGCTGTGCGGGTGCACAGATCTGCGGTGGCGCCGCTGGGCAGACGTACACGGGAGGCTCGGCCTCAGCCCGTGTCGGCGCAGGTGGGAGCGGGAAACCGCCTGCCGGGAGGCGCCGGACGGAGAGCTTCCGCCTCGCGTCGCGCGAAAGTAACGTCACAGGGATGACCGGACGGACGAACGCGCCCCAGTCTCCCCCACCGTGGTCCCCCGCACCGCAGTCACCCCCACCGCGATCTCTTCCCCCGCACGGTCGGAGTGCGGAACTCGCCGCACTGGCAACCGTGTTGGGCCTGTCCGACCTGGACGCCCCGAACGCCCCGGTGCTCGTACTGGCCGGGGATCCGGGCCTCGGCCGTACCTCGCTGATCGACTGGGCGGCCCGCTCCTTCACGGCCGGGCCCGTGCTGCGCGTACGGGCCAGTCGTGCGGAGTCCGCGCTGCCCCTGAGCGGAGTGCACGCGCTGCGGTGT